>NZ_JBITEP010000001.1:444014-513495 GCF_044455315.1 Micromonospora sp. NPDC051300
GTGCGTTCGCTCATGCGTGCACCCCCACGCGGACGCCGCGGAAGCGGGCCGGCGCGGCCGGGTGACCGGTGTGCCCGACCTGGCCGGGCTGCCCCTTGCCGCAGTTGGGCGTGCCCCAGGCGACCGTCTCCGAGGAGAGCATGTCCATCGAGCGCCAGAACGCCGGCCCGATGCCGGTGTAGGTGGGGTTGCGCAGCATCCGCCCCCGGCGGCCCTTCTTCACCTCCCAGCCGACCTCGCAGCCGAACTGGAAGTTGAGCCGCTTGTCGTCGATCGACCAGGACCGGTTGATGTCCATCAGCACCCCGTCGTCGGTGGCGGCGATGATCTCGTCGAGCGTGTGCGGGCCCGGTTCCAGGCCCACGTTCGTCATCCGCACCATCGGCAGCCGTGCCCAGCCGTCGGCGCGTACGCTGCCGCCGTAGCCCAGGCCGGCGACGGCGGCCGAGTCCCGGCCGGCGAGCACACCGACCCACCGCCCCTCGCGGACCGCGTCCCGGGCGACCGCCGGGGAGCCCTCGTCGTCGAAGCCGAAGCTGCCCAGCGCGCCCGGGATGGTCGGGTCGATCGTCACGTTCATCAGCTCGGAGCCGTAGCGCAGCGAGCCGAGGCGGGCCAGGTCGAGCCAGGAGGTGCCGGCGAAGGCCGCCTCCCAGCCGAGGATCCGGTCCAGCTCGATGGCGTGCCCGACCGACTCGTGGATCTGCAACGCGAGCTGCTCGCCGCCGAGGATCAGGTCGGTCTCGCCGGCCGGGCACTCCGGGGCGGTGAGCAGCTCCCGGGACTCCTCGGCGATCCGGGCGGCGTGCGCGGCCAGGTCGAGCGAGGTGACCAGCTCCCAGCCGGTGGTGCCGTACTGCCCGCGGTAGCTCGGGTAGGACCGGCGCTGCGTCTCGCCGTCGCCGATCGAGGTGGCCGAGATGCCGCCGCCGCACTCGCGGATGTGCTGGTCGATCCGGTGGCCCTCGCTGGAGACGAACCACTTGGTGGTGTCCCAGATCTGGTAGAGCCCCTCGGCCAGGTCGGCCCCGTGCTCGCGCATCGTGGCCGTGGCGCCGACCAGCAGGTCGCCCTTGGCCGACAGCGGCACCCCGAGCGGGTCGACCGCGCACTCGGAGGCCCAACTCGCCACCGCCGCGTCGACAGGCACCAGGTCGATCGGCGGCCCCGGGACCCGCGCGCTCGCGGTGGCGACCGCCGCGGCGCGCCGGCCGGCCTCGCGGGCCGCGGCGTCCGACAACTCGGGTACGGCGTGGAAGCCCCAACCGGAGCCGACCAGGGCGCGCACGCCCAGGCCGATGCTCTCGTGCTGGGCCAGCTCCTCGACGTCGCCGTTGCGCGCCGACATCGACTCGTAACGGCGGTGCATCACCCGGGCGTCCGCGTAGCGGGCTCCCGCGTCGAGGGCGGCCTGGACGGCGGCGGTCGCCGCGTCGAATCCCATGCGCCCGACCCTAGGCGAGCGCACCGACATCCGTCAGGCGAGCAGGTCCTCCGGGCGGATCAGGACGCGGACGGGTTCGGTCAGCTCCAACACCTCGCCCGCCTTGGTGACGGACCGTTCGACGTAGTGCGCGCCTCGCCGCTGGTACAGATGCATCGTCAGCGACTCCTGGTCGACGAGGAGGTACCACTCGATCCCGGCAGCCGCGTAGTAGTGCATCTTGAGCACCTTGTCGGTGGCGGCGTTGCTCGGCGAGATGATCTCGCACACCAGGCGGACGCTGCTCGCCTCGATCACCGGATTTCGAAGATCCACGTCCTCGACGACGGCGAGGTCCGGAATCGGTATCCGACCGGGCCTGAGCCGGACGTTCACTGCTTCCAGCACGCGGAGTCCGGCTTGGCGTACCGGTACTCGGAGTGCGGCACGCAGCTCACCGGAGATGTTCTGGTGAAGCGGAGTGGGACCTGGGGTCACGTGAAGGCTCCCGTCGAAGAGTTCGACGCGTTCCTGCGTCTCGCCGAGGGCGAGGTACTCCTCTTCGGTCCACGGGCCGTCGTGGCCGAACACCGCCGCGCTCATGGTCACCTCCACCTCGTGTCGGCGGGAATCTTCCCTTCGTCGTCGGGACCATGGTCGCACCTCCGGTGCGGCGACGAGGCGACCACGCGCAGTTGCGGCGGTGGATGTCCCAGGTGAGGGCTGTTCAGGTGGGAAACCGAGTCGTTACGCTCTGACCGCTGACAGCCCGGCCTTTGTAGCTTATTTTCGCCTCCAGAGGTTTCCTGTAGGTTCTCTTCATCACCGAAGGGGAGGCGGTCATGGGCAGGTCGGAGGCGGTGCCGTCCGGGGAGCCGGACCGCTCGGAGGTGCCGGAGCAGCGCTCCGGTGAAGCGCCCTATCTCCAGGTCAGAGACCTGCGGGTGCGGTTCGACACCGAGGACGGTGTGGTCCGGGCCGTGGACGGGGTGTCGTTCGCCGTGGAGCGCGGCCGCACGTTGGGGATCGTGGGGGAGTCGGGTTCGGGTAAGAGCGTGACGTCGTTGGCGATCCTGGGTCTGCACGACTCGAAGCGGGCCACTATCGCCGGGGAGATTTCGGTGGGTGGGCGTCAGCTCGTGGGGCTGCCGGAGGAGGAGGTGCGGCGGCTGCGGGGTCGGGACATGGCGATGATCTTCCAGGATCCGCTGTCGGCGTTGCACCCGTACTACTCGGTCGGGAAGCAGATCGCCGAGGCGTATCGGGTGCACCATCCGAAGGCGGGGAAGCGGGAGGCGCGTGCCCGTGCGGTGGACATGCTGGGGCGGGTGGGGATTCCGCAGCCGGCGAAGCGGTTCGATCAGTATCCGCACGAGTTTTCCGGTGGGATGCGGCAGCGGGCGATGATCGCGATGGCGTTGGTCAACGATCCGGATCTGGTGATCGCGGATGAGCCGACGACGGCGTTGGATGTGACGGTGCAGGCGCAGATCCTGGACCTGCTCAGTGATCTGCAGGAGGAGTTCCGTTCGGCAATCATCTTGATCACCCACGATTTGGGTGTGGTGTCGCAGGTGGCCGACGACGTGTTGGTCATGTATGGCGGTCGGGCGGTGGAGTACGGCAGTGTGGCGCAGGTGTTGCGGGCGCCGCAGCATCCGTACACGTGGGGGTTGCTCTCGAGCGTGCCGTCGTTGCACGGTGACGCGGACGCGGATCTGGTGCCGATCCCGGGTAACCCGCCGTCGTTGATCAACCTGCCGTCGGGGTGTGCGTTTCACCCGCGCTGCCGCTACGCCGACGACCGCTCCCGCGTCGAGGTGCCGGAACTGCGTGATGCCGGCCAGCCGGGGCACCTGGTGGCGTGTCACCTGTCGGCGCAGGACCGCACCCGGCTGTATCGGCAGGACGTCGCCCGGACGGGGGTGGCCCGATGAGCGCCGAGACCGAGCCGCTGTTGTCGGTGCGGGGGTTGACCAAGCACTTCCCCGTCCGGCAGGGGCTGCGGGGCAAGGCCGTGGTGCGGGCGGTCGACGGCCTGGACTTCGACGTGCGCCCCGGCGAAACCCTGGGCCTGGTCGGGGAGTCCGGCTGCGGGAAGACCACCACCGGGCGGATGCTGGTGCGCCTGCTGGAACCCACGAGCGGCAGCATCACCTTCGCCGGGCGGGACATCACCCACGCCGGGCGTCGTGACCTGCGCGGCCTGCGGCAGGACCTGCAGATCATCTTCCAGGACCCCTACGCGTCGCTGAACCCCCGCCACACCGTCGGGCGGATCGTGGCCATGCCCCTGCAGGTCAACAACATCACCCCACCCGGCGGGGTGAAGAAGCGTGTGCAGGAGTTGCTGGAGCTGGTCGGGCTCAACCCGGAGCACTACAACCGCTACCCCCACGAGTTCTCCGGCGGGCAACGCCAACGCATCGGCATCGCCCGCGCCCTCGCCCTCAAACCGAAACTGATCGTCGCCGACGAACCCGTCTCCGCCCTCGACGTCTCCATCCAGGCCCAGGTCATCAACCTGCTCCGCGACCTGCAACGCGACCTCGACCTGGCCTTCGTGTTCATCGCCCACGACCTCGCCGTCATCCGCCACTTCTGCCACCGCGTCGCCGTCATGTACCTCGGCACAATCGTCGAGATCGGCGACCGCGACACCATCTACACCCACCCGCAGCACCCCTACACCCGCGCCCTGCTGTCGGCCATCCCCGACGTCACCGCCCCCGCACCCGCCGGCCGCATCCGCCTCACCGGCGACGTCCCCACCCCACTGGACCCCCCATCAGGCTGCCGCTTCCGCACCCGCTGCTGGAAAGCCACCGACCACTGCGCCACCGAAACACCCGCACTCACCACCCGCGACGGCGGCACCCAACTCACCGCCTGCCACTACCCGGAGGGCGGGCCTGTCGACGCCGTCGAGCCGGCGACCGTCGGCGGCGGCGACACCCCGCAACTGAAGGAGGTGGCGGAATGAGTCTCTCCCCGGTCGAGGGCGTGGCCCTCGCGGAGATCGAGTCCCCCGGTGAGGGCGACGAGCGCCGGGACAAGGAGTTCGTCGGTCGCTCACCCGGTCAACTCGCGCTGGCGCGGCTCCGGCGGGACCGCACCGCCATGGTCAGCGGCGCGCTGCTCGTCTTCTTCGTGCTTGTCGCGCTGGCCGTGCCGCTGATCCAGGCGCTGTACGGGGTGGGCCCGAAGGAGCAGTTCCAGAGCCGCCTCGACGGCTACGGCATGCCGTTGGGCTACGCCGGCGGTGTCACCGGCGAGCACTGGTTCGGGCTGGAGCCCGGCCTGGGCCGGGACATCTTCATCCGGATGGTGCACGGCCTGCGGACGTCGCTGTTCATCGCGTTCGCCGCCGCCGTGCTGACCGCCGTGATCGGCGTGACGCTGGGTACGCTCGCCGGCTACCTCGGCGGCTGGCTGGACTCGGTGATCAACTGGATCACCGACCTGACCTTGGCCATGCCGTTCCTGATCATCGCGCTGGCGCTGATGCCTACCGTCGCGCTGCGCTTCTACGGCCAGCGGGAGGCCGTGCCGGCGTACTTCCAGATCGGTGTGCTCATCGCGATCTTCGCGCTGTTCGGCTGGACCAGCACGGCCCGCCTGGTGCGGGGCCAGATCATCGCGCTGCGCGAGCGCGAGTTCGTGGAGGCGGCCCGTGCCAGCGGCGCCGGGCTGGGACACATGCTGTTCCGCCAGTTGCTGCCGAACGTCTGGGCGCCGATCCTGGTCGCCTTCTCGCTGGCGGTGCCGCAATACATCACCAGCGAGGCGGCGCTGTCGTTCATCGGCGTCGGCCTGACCGACGAGACGCCGAGCTTCGGGCGGATGATCTACCGCAGCCTCGACTACCTGCAGACCGACCCGTCGTACGTCTTCTTCCCCGGCATCACGATCTTCGCGCTCGTGCTCGCCTTCAACCTCTTCGGCGACGCGCTGCGCGACGCGCTCGACCCGAAGTCGTCCCGGTAGGAGGCCGACCCATGACGCGTTTCCTCGTCCGCCGGCTGCTCTCGGCCGCGCTCACCCTCTTCGCGGTGAGCGTGCTCAGCTTCCTGATGTTCTTCGCGCTGCCGCGGGACCCGGTCACCGGCATGTGCCCGAAGAACTGCAACCCGGAGCGGCTGGAGCGGGTCCGGCAGGAGCTGGGCCTGCGCGACCCGCTGATCAGCCAGTACGCCGGCTACATGAAGGGCATCGTCACCGGCCGGGACCTGGGCAGCGCCCAGGGCGGCAGGTGCGACGCGCCCTGCCTCGGCTGGTCGTACGTCTCCAACGAGGCGGTGTCGGACACCATCGCCCGGGTGTTGCCGGTGACGCTGAGCATCGTCATCCCGGCGGCGGTCCTGTGGCTGCTGCTCGGCGTCGGGCTCGGCATGCTCTCGGCGCTGCGCCGGGGCAGTTGGCTGGACCGGGCGGCGATCGGCTTCTCGCTGACCGGCGCCTCGTTGCAGCTCTACTTCGTCGGCGCGGTGCTGCTCATCGTCTTCGTCTACAACCTGCGGTTGCTGCCGGTGCCGAGCTACACCTCGCTGTTCGACAATCCGCTGAAATGGGTCAGCGGGCTGGTGTTGGCCTGGGTGGCGCTGGCCTTCCTCTTCTCCGCCATCTACGCACGGCTGTCCCGGGCGCAGATGCTGGAGACCCTGTCGGAGGACTTCGTCCGCACCGCGCGGGCCAAGGGCCTGGCCAAACGCTCGGTGTACGGCCGGCACGCGCTGCGCGCCGCGATCACGCCGGTGGTGACAATCGCCGGCCTGGACGTCGGCGGGGCGCTGGGCGGGACGGTGATCACCGAGACGACGTTCGGTCTGAACGGGATGGGGCGTACCGCTGTCGACGCGGTCCGCTCCGGCGACCTGCCGACGATCATGGCGACCGTGCTGATCGCGGCGGTCTTCGTGGTGCTGGCGAACGTGGTGGTGGACCTGCTCTACGCGGTGATCGACCCGCGGGTACGGCTCGGCTGAACCGCGACGAAATTTATCGACAACTGTTACCCAACTTGTAGTTTTTCTTCTTTACGATCCTCGGGACGTCGGCGGATGCGCTCGGCGAACGGGTGGAGGAGGTAGGACATGCGACCACGCGCAGCGGCCGCCGCTGGCGGCGCCATCGCACTGGTTGTGGCACTCGGGGCCTGCTCGGAGAACACGGGCGAAGGCACCAAGGTGGACGGCAACCGGCAGCAGACCGGGGTCATCGCGACCGACCCCAAGGACTCGCAGGGGCCGGCCGCCGAGATCGACGGCGCGGCCAAGGGCGGGACGTTCACCATCATCCGGGAGACCCCCATCTCCCACCTGGACCCGCAGCGGACGTACTCGTTCGCCGGTCTGATGGCCAACCCGCTCTTCGCCCGCTACCTGACCACCTGGAAGGACGACGGCAAGGGCGGCCTGGTCCTGGTCGGCGACCTGGCCGAGACCCCGGGCAAGAACGTCAACAACGACTGCAAGGTCTGGGAATTCACCATCAAGGACGGGGTGAAGTTCGAGGACGGCAGCCCGATCACCGCCAAGGAGATCGCGTACGGCATCGCCCGCTCCTTCGACCCCGACCTGACCGGCGGCCCGACCTACATCCAGGAGTGGCTGGCCGACACCCCGCAGTTCGACACCAAGTGGGACTTCAAGAAGAACAAGACGTCGCTGCCGCCCGGCCTGACCACGCCGGACGACAAGACGCTGCGCTTCGAGTTCGCCAAGCCCCGCTGCGACCTGCCGTTCGCGGTCTCGCTGCCGACCACCGCGCCGCTGAAGCCGCAGGCGGACACCGGGGTCAACCTGGACCAGAAGCCGTTCTCGTCCGGCCCCTACAAGATCGCCAAGAACCAGGTGGGCGTCCAGCTCACCCTGGACCGCAACCCGAACTGGGACGCGAAGACCGACCCGGTGCGCCACCAGTACCCGGACCAGTTCGTGTGGACCTTCGGTCCGACCGCGGACGCCGCGAACAACCGGGTGATCGCCGACAACGGCGCCGACCAGAGCGCGCTGGCCTTCAACTCGGTGCCGGCCTCGCTGGTCGCCAAGGTGGCCGGTGACCCGGCGCTGAAGGCCCGCACCCTGCTGTCGCCGACCCCGAGCGCGAACCAGCTCGTGATCAACACCCAGCGGGTCAAGGACCTGAAGGTCCGCCAGGCGCTCAACTACGCGATCGACCGGGAGGGCCTGGTCAAGGCGCTCGGCGGCCAGACCGTCGCCCAGCCGATCACCACCCTGATGCCGCCGTCGACGATCGGCTACAAGGCGTACGACGCCTACCCGGCCGGCGCCAACGGCAACATGGAGAAGGCGAAGGAGCTGCTCGGCGGCCAGGCGCCCGAGCTGGTCCTCGGCGTCGCGGACAACACCACCGAGCAGCAGGAGGCGGTCCAGCTCAAGGGCAACCTGGAGCGCGCCGGCTTCAAGATCACCGTGCGGAACATCCCGGACGACTCGAAGCTCGACGAGGTCAAGAAGAAGAACAACCCCTGGGACCTCTACATCGGCAACTGGGCCGCGGACTGGCCGAGCGGCGCGTCGATCCTGCCGGTGCTCTACGACGGCCGCACCATCAAGGCCGAGGGCAACAGCAACCAGTCCTACTTCAACGACGACGCCATCAACGCCGAGATGGACCGGATCCTGGCCATGCCCCCGGCCGACCAGGGCCCGGAGTGGGGCAAGCTCGACGAGCGGATCATGAAGGAGCACGCGCCGGTGGTGCCGCTCTACGTCGACGTGGCCTACAACGTGCACGGCTCCAAGGCCGGCGGCGTCTTCATCTCGTCCGTCTTCGGCTACCCGAACTTCGTCAACGCCTACGTCAAGCAGTAACACCGGCCCGCCGGTAAGGAGGGGCCCCCTTTTAACACTCGTTGTTAAAAGGGGGCCCCTCCTATGCAGAATGCGTTAACAGGGGGCCCCTCCTTACATGTGGCGGCGGAGGAAGTCCAGCTCCAGGCGGAGCAGGCGCTCCGACACGCCGCCGGCCGCCAGGTGGCTCGCGCCGGTCAGCGGCAGCACCGCGTGCGGGCGGCCGGTGGACAGCAGCGCGGCGGAGAGCCGGAGCGTGTGCGCGGCCAGCACGTTGTCGTCGACCAGGCCGTGCACCAGCAGCATCGGCCGGGCCTCGGCCGGGTCGCCGAGCGGCTCGGCGGCCAGCTCGACGAGCGAGTGGTGGGCGTAGACGTCCATGCCGTCCTCCGGCATGCCCAGGTAGCGCTCGCTGTAGGCGGTGTCGTACAGCGCCCAGTCGGTGACCGGCGCGCCCACGATCGCGCACGAGAACAGCTCCGGGTGGCGCAGCACCGCCAGGCCGGCCAGCCAGCCGCCGAACGACCAGCCGCGCACCGCCACCCGGCCCAGGTCCAGGTCCGGGTGCTTGCCGGCGAGCGCGGTCAGCGCGTCCACCTGGTCGATCAGGATCACGTCCGCCACCCGGCGGTGGATCGCCTTCTCGAACGAGGGCGCGATTCCCGGCGTACCCCGGTTGTCGACGGTCACCACCGCGAAACCCTGGTCGGCCCACCACTGCCGCTCCAGCCAGGCGCCGCGCGCCGCGATCACCTCCTGGTGACCGGGGCCGCCGTAGATGTCCACCAGCACCGGCAGCCGGGTGCCCTTGACGTGCTCGGTGGGGTAGAGCACCGCGCTGGGCAGCCGCCTGTCGGTCACCCGCACCAGCGTCGGCCGCGGGGCGTACGAGCTGATGGCGGCGAGCGAGCGCAACTCGGCCACCTCGCGGTCGCCGTGCCACACCCGCCAGCGGACCCCGGCGTGCTCCAGCGAGGCGACGCCGACCGCCAGCGTGGAACCGCCGAGCGCGGCGGTGTGCCAGCCCGGGTCGCTGCCCATCCGGCGGGCGTCCATCCCGCCGCCGATGGCGGTCCGCACCCGGTAGAGGTGGCGCTGGCTCGGTTCGCCCTCGCTCGCCTCCACCAGCAGGTCGGCCGCGGTGCCCGGACCGGCCGGCAGTCGCCCGACCACCCGCCGGACGTAGAGCGAGGGCGGGGTGAGCAGCGTGCCGTCGGCGAACAGGCAGCGGGCGTCGTACCCGTCGTGGGCCAGCTCGCCGCCGACCAGCACCCGCCCGTCGGGCAGGTGCGCCGGGGTGCCGGGGATCGGCTCCACCCAGCGCGGGTCGGCCAGCTCGGCGTGCACCTGCGTCTCGCCGGTGCGCGGGTCCACCGCGAGCACCAGGCCGTGCTGCTGCGAGCGGCGCAGCACGGTGATCAGCGGGCCGCCGTCGGCCCATTCGACCGAGCTGAGGTAGGGGTAGGTCTCCCGGTCCCAGTGCACGTCGACCCAGCCGCCGTCGAGGTCGAGCAGGTGCAGGCTCACCTCCGCGTTCGGGCCGCCGGCCACCGGGTACGCCAGCGACGTCGGCGGGCTCGCCGGCTCGGCCGGGTCGTGCAGGTACCAGCGGGGCAGGCGGGACTCGTCCACCCGGGCGGCCAGCACCGAGCGCCCGTCCGGGGCCCACCAGTAGCCCCGGTAGCGGTGGAACTCCTCGGCCGCGACGTGCTCGGCCAACCCCCAGGTCACGCCGCTGTCCTCGCCGGCGAGCAGGTTGTCGGCGCCGTCCGGCTCGACTACCCGGAGCTGGCCCCGGCGGATGCCCTCGGCGGTGTCGGTGACGTAGGCCAGCCGCTCGCCGGTCGGGTCGGGTCGCGGATCGATCACCGGGCCGACGGCGGCCACCTCGATCACGTCGCCGTGCACCAGGTCGGCCCGGAACAGCCGCCCGGCCAGCGCGAACGCGGCGACCCGCCCGGCGGCGTCCAGCGCGTACGAGCCGATGCCGCCGGAGCTGAGCCGCAGCCGTTCGCGCAGCGCCCGCTCGCCCGGCGCCAGGCGAACCGGGTCGGCGTCCGCGCCCAGCAGCACCACCGGGTCGGCGACCAGGTGTTCCTCGCCGCTGTCGACGTCGAGCAGCCAGAGCGCGTCGGCCGGGTCCTCCGGCCCGGCGGACCGCAGGAAGAGCACCCGACAGCCGTCACCCGCGACGGTCACGGCGCGCGGCGCGCCGTGGCTGAACCGACGGGTACGGGCGGCCAGCTCGGGGAAGTCCACGCCTGCAGATCGTAGGCGGGCGTCGGGCGTGATGTGGCCGACCTGGGCGGACGCATGACCGCCGGTGGGGCAGGACCGCCGGTTAGAGTGACGGGCGTGACGACGCTGCCCGACCGACGCCTCCTGCTGGTCCACGCGCATCCCGACGACGAGTCGATCGGCACCGGCGCGACGATGGCGCACTACGCCGCCACCGGCGCCCACGTCACGCTGGTGACCTGCACGCTGGGCGAGGAGGGCGAGATCCACGTGCCGGCGCTGGCCGGGCTCGCCGCGGCCGAGGCCGACCAGCTCGGCGGCTACCGGATCGGGGAGCTGACCGCCGCCTGCGCCGCGCTCGGCGTCACCGACCACCGGTTCCTCGGCGGCGCGGGCCGCTACCGCGACTCCGGGATGATGGGGCTGGCCACCAACGACCATCCGCGGGCGTTCTGGCGGGCCGACCTCGACTCCGCCGCCGGGCACCTGCTGGAGGTGATCCGCGAGGTCCGGCCCCAGGTCGTGGTCACCTACGACCCGAACGGCTTCTACGGCCACCCGGACCACATCCAGGCGCACCGGGTCACCATGCGCGCGGTGGAACTGGCCGCGGCGGAGGGCGTCGCCCCGGCGAAGGTCTACTGGACGGCCATGCCGCGCAGCGTGCTGGACGCCGGCCTGGAGGCGTTCACCGAGTCGTCGGACAATCCGTTCGCCGGCATCGACGACGCGTCGGAGTTGCCGTTCGGCACGCCGGACGCGCAGATCGCGGCGCGGATCGACGCCACCGAGCAGCACGCGGCCAAGGAGGCGGCGATGCGCGCGCACGCCACCCAGATCCCGGCGAACTCCTGGCTCTACGCGATCGCCGGCAACTTCGGCGCCGAGTTCATGGGGGTCGAATACTTCACGCTCGCGGTCGGCGAGAAGGGCCCGGGCCGGGGTCCGTACGGCTGGGAGGACGACCTCTTCGCCGGGGTGGCGCCGGCCGAGCCGGACCGCGCCCCGGTCGCGGCGGCCGGTCTCCGGTGACCTCGCCCGCCGTACCCATGTCGGTCCTTTCCGAGCCGCAGCCGCCCGCCCCGCCGAGCCGGGCGGAGCGGGCGCTGGACCGGGTCTTGCGGGTGGCCGGGGGCGTGGTGTCGCTCTGGGCCGGCGTGCTGGCCGCGCTGCTCGACCTGATCTTCGCCACCTGGGCCTGGGAGACGGTGCAGGGCCGCTCCGGCGGCGCCCAGGCGCTTGTCGGCATCGGGCTCGCGGTCGCCGGGATCGCCGCGGTGGTGGCCTCGACGGTGCTGCTCGGCTGGTTCGCGCACTCCTCGACCGGCAGCCGGTGGGGGGTCGCGCTCGTCGCGCTGCCGTGGTTCCTGGTGATCGTGGTGGGCGGCTTCCGCACCACCGAGGGCGATCTGGCCCTGGCCGGCGACAACGTGCTCGGTCTCGCGCTGATCGTGGCCGGCGCGGTCACCTTCGCGGTGCTCGGCTTCCGGCACGTCGTGACGCCGCCCGCGACCACTGCCCGGTGAGGTGCTGACGCCGCACCGGCGACGGTGGTAGACATTCCTGCCAGAGGCCCGTCGCGGTGACGGGCGGTACGGCGGGAGGCGTGCGATGGGTCAGCGGTGGCGTGCGGTGGGTGTGCTGGCGGCCGCGTTGTTCGCGGTCAACGTGGTGGCCCGGCTGGTCATCAGGTTCGCCTTCCCGGACGACGACACCGCCGCGAACCGGGTCTCGCTGGTGATGTTCCTGGCGATCGGCCTGGTCCTGGCCGGCGCCGCGTTCCGCTGGGGCGCCGCCCGGCCGCTCGGGCACTGGGCGGGTGACCTGGCCGTGGCCGTGGTCGCGGCGCTGGCGCTCACCGTGTTCGTCGGCCCGCTGCTGGTCGGCGAGAACCCGTTCGGCGGCGGCGCCGGCCTCTTCTTCGCCCAGATCTGGCTCTATCTCGCGGCCACCGCGGCCGGTGTGCTGGTCGGCTACCTGACCCTCACCGCGCTCGGCCGGGACTTCCGGTCCCGCCAGCTCAAGCGGTACGCCGAGCTGAAGCAGTCGAGGCCCCGCAAGGTCGTCCGCCGCTGAGTCAGGGCGCCACCCGGGTGAGATAGGTGTGGTGGGTGGTGAAGCCGAGCCGGCGGTAGAGCGCCACCGCGCCGACGTTGCGCTGCTCGACCTGGAGGAAGGCGCGGGTGGCGCCCTCGGCCGCGGCCCAGCCGGCCAGGGCACGCACGACCGCGCCGGCCAGCCCGCGCCGGCGGGCCTCCGGCAGCACCTCGAGCAGGCTCACGCCGAGCCACCGGCCCTCGCCGGTGACGGTGCCCCGGCCCACCGCGAGCAGCCTGCCGTCGAGGCGTACCTCGGCGAAGCGGATCCGGTCCACGGCGGTGAGCACGTGCCGTGCGGCCTCCGGCAGCCCGCCCTTGCGGTCGGCGGCGACCGCCAGCCAGTCGTCGGTGGGCGTGTCGGCGAGCGTCACCGGCGGCCGGTCCGGGTCGGCCGGCGCGCTCAGCGCGGCCAGTGGGACGGTCTGGACCAGCACCGGCGGGCGGGCCGTCCAGCCGCGCGTGTCCAGTTCCGTGCCGACCGGGGCGGCCAGCGGCAGCGGCGTGTTCACCATCGCGGGCTGGCCGTGGTCGGCGTACCAGCGGTGCACCGCGTCCAGCGCCTCGGGCAGCGGCCGGTCCGGGTCGCCGATCGGCAGCGCGCTGTTGGCCCGACCGGTCCAGCCGGCGGAGGAGCGCAGCCGCCAGTCGCCGAGCCGCCCGCGTACCGGCGCCGGCCAGGCCTCGTCGGCGGCGGTCTCCAGCGCGACCACGGCCGCGGCGGTCGGCCGCCGCGCCGGCGGCACCCGCTTGGCCCGGTGCACCTCGCCGACCGGTACGCGCAGCGGCCCGCCGTCGGTGGCCAGCGTGATGTGGGTCTCGCTCAGCTCGACCAGCTCGCCGAGCGCGTCGGTGAACAGCGGCCGGCCCTCGCGAATCCCCACAATCCGGCGGACCACGATCCGGTGTCCCACGTCCTGCTGTCGGAGCACGATCGACCCCCTCCCCGGCGAGATACTAGGCTCTTACCGTTGCGGATGATCGCGACGAGTCTTGCGGAGGAGAAGACCGGTGACCTACATCATCGCCGAGCCGTGCGTGGATGTGCTCGACAAGGCATGCATCGAGGAGTGCCCGGTCGACTGCATCTACGAGGGCAACCGGATGCTCTACATCCACCCCGACGAGTGCGTCGACTGTGGTGCCTGCGAGCCGGTCTGCCCGGTGGAAGCGATCTTCTACGAGGACGACGTGCCGGAGCAGTGGAAGGACTACACCGGCGCCAACTACGAGTTCTTCGAGGACCTGGGCTCGCCCGGGGGCGCCTCGAAGATCGGCAAGGTGGAGAAGGACGCCACCTTCGTCGCCGCGCAGCCGCCGCGCGGCGAGGGCCACTGAGCCGGCCCACGCCGGTCTCGGCACGGCTGCCCGAGTTCACCTGGGACACGCTCGACGCCGCGGCCGCCACGGCCGCGGCGCACCCGGGTGGTCTCATCAACCTCTCCATGGGTACGCCTGTCGACCCGGTGCCGCCGCTGATCCGGCAGGCGCTCGCCGACGCGTCGGACGCGCCGGGCTATCCGCTGACCGCGGGCACGCCCGCCCTCCGGGACGCCATCGCGGCCTGGGTGGCCCGTGCCTGCGGCGCGGGCGTCGACGGGCTGGGCGTGCTGCCCACGATCGGCTCCAAGGAGCTGGTGGCCTGGCTGCCCACGCTGCTGGGGCTGGGCCCCGGTGACGTGGTCGTGGTGCCGTCGGTCGCCTATCCGACGTACGAGGACGGGGCCCGGCTGGCCGGCGCCACGGTGGTGCGCGCCGACTCGCTCACCGCGCTCGGCCCCGACCCCCGGGTCCGCCTGGTCTGGGTCAACTCGCCGGGCAACCCGACCGGTCGGGTGCTGCCCGCCGCCCACCTGCGCAAGGTGGTCGACTGGGCGCGGGAGCGCGGCGCGGTGGTCGCCAGCGACGAGTGCTACCTGCCGCTGGGCTGGGACGCCGAACCCGTGTCGGTGCTCTCGCCGCAGGTCTGCGGCGGGTCGTACGCGGGCGTGCTGGCGGTGCACTCGCTCTCCAAGCGCTCCAACCTCGCCGGCTACCGGGCCGGCTTCGTGGCCGGCGACCCGGCGTTGACGGCCGAGCTGCTCAAGGTGCGCAAGCACGCCGGCATGATCGTGCCGGCCCCGGTGCAGGCCGCCATGGTGGCCGCGCTCGCCGACCAGGCGCACGCCGACGCCCAGCGGGAGCGCTACCGGGCCCGGCGGGAGACGCTGCGGGCCGCGTTCACCGGCGCGGGTTTCACGGTCGAGCACTCCGAGGCCGGGCTCTACCTCTGGCTGACCCGCGACGAGGACTGCTGGGACACCGTCGACTGGCTGGCCCGGCGCGGCATCCTGGTCGCCGCGGGTGTCTTCTACGGCCCGGCCGGCGCCCGGCACGTGCGGGTGGCGCTCACCGAGTCGGACGCGCACGTCGACGCGGTGGCCGGGCGGCTCGCCGAGTCCTGACCGCCGGCCGCCGCCCCCGCACCGGGGGACGGCGGCCGGCGTGGCTCAGCCGTTGATCCGGCGGAACACCGTCAGCAGCGTGTCCCGGCTGCGCTTCTCCAGGAACTCGCTGGCCATCAGCTCCTGCATCTGCACGGTGCGGCCGTCGAACAGCGTCAGCGTGGCCTTCAGCGGCACCTCCCGCCGCACCTCCACCGAGGTGATCTCCTCGTACGGCAGGTAGGGGTGGCGGGCGGCCAGGTCGGCGACCGGCACCGAGCCGACGAGCGCGGTGAGCCGCTTCTCGCCCTCGCCCGCCTTGCCCGGGTCGGCGATCAGCACCAGGCCGTTGTCGAGCACCAGCACGTCGTGCTCCCGGCCGTCGATCTTGATGTTGGCCAGCCCACCGATCAGGTCGGCGTTCCGGGCCGAGGCGCGGGCCTGCACCACTGTGGCGCCGTCGACGTCGACCCCCCGCTCGGCCAGCCGGGCCAGCGCCTCGTCCACGCTCGCCGGTGCCACCGCCAGCTTGGCCACGTCGGCCAGGTCCCAGGGCTCGCCGCCCGGCCCGACCAGTCGCGCCGGGCCGGTCCAGGAGAGTTCCCAGTGGGCCCGACCGGAGCGGACCGCCGCGTTGTCCAGCAGCGTCTCCATCGGGCCGGCGAAGGCGGCCGCCGCCTCCTTGCGGGTGGCGCCGTCGAAGAACTGCTCGGCGAACTCGCCGAGCCGACCGGAGCGGACCAGCTCCAGCACCGTCGGCAGGCCGGGGGAGGGGGTGCCGGTGAACCGGCCGGCCGCGCGGTAGATGCCGTCGGCCCGCCGCTGCACGTCGGCCGCCACCGACTCGGCGACGAACTCCGGCCACGGCAGCACCCGCCGGGAGCCGTGCGCCACCACCAGCGACTGGAGCTGGCGGCCGGCGCCGGCCACGTCGGCCAGCAGCGTCCGCGCCGGCTGGTCGTCCGCGCCGACCGCGGTGGCGGGCGCGGCCGTCATCGCGGCGACCCGTACGCCGATCGGCGGGTGGGTGTCCCAGCGGGACGCCTCCCGGTCCGGCGCGTTCTCCCGCAGCGCGTCGATCTCGTCGCGGCGGGCGTCGAGCAGCGTCGCGAAGCCGCCGAAGAGGTCGTCCGGGGCGAGCCCGGCCGACCAGCCCGACTCGACGTAGCGGCGCATGTAGAAGGCCCAGGCGGCGTCCAGCGCCGGCAGCGTACGCAGCGCCGAGGTGGCCGCCTCGGTGCCGGCGAGCGCCACCGACGCGCGGTCCGCCTCCAGCTCCTGACGGCGCGAGGCGGCGTTGTCCACCATCAGGTAGAGCAGCGCGTAGCCCTTGAACACCCAGCCGATCGGGTTGCGCGGGCTGATCCGCTCGATCGTCTCCCCGATGGCCAGCCGACCCCGGTAGGCCACCCCGCCCAGGCGGGTGTGCCGGCCGGAGTAGTGGCCCAGCTCGTGCGCGAGCACCGAGCGGAGCTGGTCGGTCCGCATCGCCTGCAGCAGCGGCAGCCCGACGTAGAGCGTGCGCCGGCCGCCGACGAGTCCGAGCAGCCGGCTCTGCTCGCCGACCGCCGCGTTCACCTCGGGGACCAGCCGGATCTCGTCCGGCGCCCGGGTGCCGACCGCGGCGGCCAGCTCGCGCACCGTGGCCCAGAGGCGGGGCGCCGCCCGCTCGTCCAGGACCAGGCCGGGCGCCGGCTCGTTCTTCGTACGGATCGCTTTCCACATCCCGACGCCCACCGCGCCCAGCGCGACCACCAGTGGCAGCAGCAGCTTTCCGGTGACCACGCCGTTGGTGTGGCCGAACAGCCAGACCCCGAGCGCGACCACGGCGGCGAGCTGGAGCAGCGCGACGACGTAGAAACCGATCAACATGACCACCGAGGCGAGCGCCCGGTACGTCGCGGACATTGGTCTTCCCCCGTTCCGAAAGGCCCGCACCGGGTGATTCCGGTCGAGCCGCCGGGGGACCGTACGACGCGGGTCCCGCGGGGACATCCACCGTCCGGCCGAATCGATCTCCACCGACGATCCGTTAAGGCGGGGCCCCCTTTTAACGCTTCCGGTAGAGGCGGGGCCCCTTCTTAACGCCCGGGTGTCAAGAAGGGCCCCGCCTTACGTCCGGACCTCGTGGGGGAGGGGCGATATTCTCGGCGGGACTTCCCGCGGGGCCGCCCGGGCTCCGCCGACGACGCGGACGCCGAGGTGGATCGATGGTGGGCGAGGCCGGCGGGCTGGCACGCGCGGCGGTGGTCGGCACCGGCCTGATCGGCGGCTCGGTGCTGCTCCGGCTCCGCGACGCCGGGCTGGACGTGGCCGCCTGGGACCCGGACCCGGCGGCCCGGCGGCAGGTGTCCCAGCGGGGCGTGGCGGCCCCCGACGCGGTCGAGGCGGCGGTCGACGGCCGGGACGTGGTGTTCGTCTGCGGCCCGCTGCCCACGTTGCCCGCCATGCTGGCCCGGGTGGCCGCCGCCACCGACGACCGGTGCGTGCTGACCGACGTGGGCAGCGTCAAGGCGGAGGTGACCACCGCCGCCACCGCGCAGGGGCTGGGGCGCCGGTTCGTCCCGGGTCATCCGATGGCCGGCGCCGACCGGGCGGGCCTGGGCGCGGCCGGTCCGGAGCTGCTCGACGGCGCGGCCTGGGTGCTCTGCCCGGGCCCGACCGGGGTGCACGCGTTCCGGCGGCTCGCCGCGTTGCTCGTCGACGTCTTCCACGCCCGGGTGGTGCCGATGTCGGCCCCGGAGCACGACGCCGCCGCCGCGCTCGCCTCGCACCTGCCGCACCTGCTGGCCGGCGCGCTGGCCGGCACGGTGCAGCGCTCGACGGTGCGGGACGCGGTGCTGGCGCTGGCCGCCGGCAGCTTCTCCGACGGGACCCGGGTCGCCGGGGGGCCGCCCGAGCGGACCGCGAACATGCTGCTCGGCAACCGGGACCGGGTGCTGGCCGAGTTGGCCGAGGTGGGCGTCTTCCTGGACGAGCTGGCCGGCGCGCTGCGTGCCGGTGACGCCGGGGCGCTGGCCGGCCGGCTGGCCGAGGCGCGCACGGCGCGGGAGGCGCTGCGGGGTCGCGCGTTCACCACGCACCGGCGGGAGTTCCCGGCCGGCGCCGACCCCGCGGTCGAGCTGGCCTACCTGCGCGAGGTGGGCGCGGCGGGGGGCCACCTTACCGGGTGCCGGGTGGCCGGAGACGCGGTCGGATACACCGCGCACCTGCCGGGCGCCCCGCCGTTAGGCTGAGCGGCATGGCGGACGCACCGGTCGTGGCGGTACGCGGCGAGGCCTACCGGGAGGTCCCTCCCGAGCTGGCCCGGTTCACGGTGACCGCGACCGTCCGGGACCGGGACCGGGAGACCACGCTGACCCGGCTGGCCGAACGGGCCGCCGCGGTGCGGGCGCTGCTCGACGCGGCCGAGCCGGCGGTGGACCGGCGGGAGACCGGCCAGGTCAACGTCTGGCCGGTGACGAAGCGGTCGGGTGACCGCGTGGTGGCCTGGCAGGGCAGCGTCGGCACCACGGTGACGGTCACCGACTTCACCTCGCTCGGTGAGCTGATGCTCCGTCTGGCCGACCAGGAGCAGGTGGAGGTGGCCGGTCCGGTGTGGGCGCTGCGGCCGGACAGCCCGGCGTACCGGGAGGCGCGGCACGCCGCGATCGCCGACGCGCTGGCCCGCGCCCGGGAGTACGCCGAGGCGCTCGGCGCCCGCGTCACCGCGCTGCGCGAGCTGGCCGACACCGGCCTGACCGCGGCCCCGCCGATGCTCGCCAAGGCGGCGTACGCCCGGTCCGGCGAGTCCGTGCCGGAGCTGGAGCTGGACCCGGCGCCGCAGTCGGTGCAGGCGGCGGTCGAGGCGCGGTTCACCATCAGCGAACCGGTGCTCGGCTGATGCCGCCGGCCGAGGTGCTCGCGCTGGACGAGCTGGTCGCCCGGGCCCGGGCGCTCGCCGAGGACGGCCCGCGGCAGCTTCTCGGCATCGCCGGCGCGCCGGGCGCGGGCAAGTCCACCCTGGCGGAACGGGTCGTCGCCGAGGTCGGCCCGTCCGCCCGGCTGGTGCCGATGGACGGCTTCCACCTGGCCGGCTCGGCGCTGGCCCGGCTCGGCCGGGCGGCCCGCAAGGGCGCGCCGGACACGTTCGACGTGAACGGCTTCGTCGCCACCCTGCGCCGGCTGCGGCGGCTGGAGCCGACCTCGGTGTGGGCGCCGGAGTTCCGCCGTGACCTGGAGGAGCCGGTGGCCGGCGCGATCGAGGTGCCACCCGAGGTGCGGCTGGTCGTCACCGAGGGCAACTACCTGCTGCTGCGGGACGACCCGTGGGAGGAGGTGCGTTCGCTGCTGCACCAGGCGTGGTTCCTCGACCTGGACGCCGAGCTGCGGCTGCGCCGCCTGACCGCCCGGCACGAGGCCTACGGGAAGTCGCCGGAGCAGGCCCGCGCCTGGGCGCTCGGCAGCGACGAGGAGAACGCCCGGCTGGTCACCGGCACCGCCGCGCACGCCGACCTGGTGGTCCGGCTGGCCGAGCCGCCCGCGGGCTGACCGGCAGGCGTGCGGTCCCAAGGTCGGGGCCGCGGTCAACCGGATCCGGGGCGCGGCGAGGGCACGCTGCGTCGCAGTAGGCGTGCCACTACGGCCCTCTCGCGGGCAAACTCGACGGCGTCCGGATAGCCCCTGTGATTGCGGATGGGCGGGTCGGCCACCTCCCCGCCGGAGGGGTGAAGCGCCTCCGGGTCGATCACCGGTACGTCCCGCTCGCCGGCACTGACCTGCCAGCCGAGCGGGTCGGTGTCCCGCCAGAAGTTGGTCCAGGCAACGTGCCCGCCGGGCCAGGTGACCGCCCGAGCCAACGTGCGCAGCCGCTCCGGCCCGAAATAGGACGGGAAGACCCGGCCGTAGAGCCGGGTGAGCTGGCAGCCGTAGGAGAAGAACCAGGTCCTTCCGCGCCACCGGCGGGGCAGTTGCAGTAGCACCGCAGCGCAGATGAGGGTGCCCTGGCTGTGCCCGGAGAGGATCAGGCCGTCCATCCGGTCCGGGTGGTGCGGCGGCAGCGCCAGCAGGCCGGCCACCCGGGTCTGGAGTTCCGGCACGGCCCGCTCGGCGTAGCTGGGCGGGGCGAGCGGATGTGCGGCCCGCGGCCAGAACGTGCAAACGTCCCAGATCACCCCGACGGATCGGCGTACCGCATCCACTCGATAGACCAGCATCCCCAGCGCGCTCATCACGAGTGGCAGGCAGCCGAGGACCACGTCGCCGCGGTCGGCCGCCCAGTGGACGACTACTTGCCAGCCGTCGGGGGAGAGGGGGCTTGGCCTGCTACGGGACAACGCGGCGGCACAGCAGAGGGCTACCAACGCGGCGGCGACGGTGACGAACTGACCGACCAGTCGGAGCGCGTGCTCTCCAATCAGCCGGTGCAGTGCGCGGAATGTGCTGACATCACGGCAGCGGCGCAGATCGTGTGCTGAGAGCCCGGGAGCTGCGGCCAGGCGTGCGTATTCAACTCGCCGGAGCCGTCGTAGCAGGACGGCGGCTCGGACCAGGAGCGCCAGCAGAGCGACCAGCCCGATCACACAGGCCAAGCCTGCCCAGAAGACTCCGAGCGGGGGTACTACCCGGCTTGCCCCTGATGGGTCCGCCCGGATGTCCAACCGATCGCTGACCCAGTAGAGGAGGCCGGCGCAGTAGGCGACAGCGATCATCCAACTCAGCCCGGCGAGCACCGCCGGGGCACAACCACCCCAGGCGAGGTCGGTGTGCGGACCCAGGGGCTGACTCGGTGCCGGGGCGCGGGTTCGCGGCAAGAGCAAGCCGACGGCGGCAATCAGAAGGGCCGGCCCGATCAACATCCAGGTTCGCAGGCCAGATGGTGCGGCGACGATACCCGGCAGCCCACGCTCGATCCAGATCACTCCAAGTGGCAGGAGCAGGGCCGCGATTATCGAGCTGGCGAGGGCGCGGCGGCCGGATCTGTTGACGGCGCCGATCGTCAGCAGGAGCAACACCTGATAGGTGGCAAGCCAGGCGACGGCGGTATCGAAGCCGGGTAGCGACCTGTCGACCCGGCATCCCACGATGTGCGGGTCTGTCACGCACCCGATTGGCGGCCGATAGACAGAGAGTGGTTGTCCTGCGGGGCCGTCCGGCAGTAGGAGGAGCAGAAAGGTGCCAACCAGCGAGAACGCAGTGAGGACGGCGATTGTGGCGCTCCACCGTCCCAGGGGCGTGGCGCCCTGTCGCCTCGTCAACCAGGGCCGACCCAACGCGATCACGGCGATTACCGCCACGGCGACGAACAAGAGGACGGTGGGGGCGGCGATCAGTGCGCGCGCCCCTCGTGGTGGATCCATCAGGAGCACTGCGGTGACCGGCACCGCGGCCGCTGTCACGGCGCCGGTGCACAGGTGCAGGACGGCAGCCCGCCGGAGCTGCCCTTCTCCGTTCCAGAAGGTCGGGTCCTGCAACGGGTTGGTCAACGGTCCCGCATGGTCGTCCGGGCCTTCGTCGTCGGCGTTGGGGCCGGCTGGAGGCTCCGCCGGCATCTCTGCCTCGTACTGATACGTGCGCCAGGCTAGGGCGCCGAGTCCTGCCAGCACCAGCAGCGGCAGCAGGAGGCCGAGTGCGAGCGCCCTGGTGTCCTGACGCCACCAATTGTTGGTGAGGAAGGCCCAGTCGCCTGGGATCTGGCCAAGGCAGTCCCGTCCCACGCATTGCCAGCCGATGAGATCCACACCGACTCCGGTCACGGCCATGATGAGGGTGCAGGTAAGGCTCAGGCAGAACAGCCGCACGAGCCAGGCGGTTATGCCGGACCGGCTTGCCCAGCGCTCCCGGTCAGGGTCCGCCGGGATACCCGAGCGGGCGTGCAGTGCCACGTTCGCGAGCGCGAAGGGCAGCAGCGATGTCCACAGCGCACGTTCGATGTCTCGCCTGGTCCGCGCGCCGGAGGTCAACTTTCCCCAGCTGTAAGCCTCGACGTTGATCGGGTCCTCGCCGACGGCGGTGGTCGAGCGGTAGAACCCGGTTACCGGGCCGCCCGCGATCAACTCCGGCCGAGCGACGTGGGGTTCGGGGGCGAGGCCGAGCAACTGATCGGGCGGAGTGTTGGACACTCCGTGCACCCGTAGTTCCAGCACGCGTACCATCTCTGCCCTCCCAGCGTGTGCAGTTCACTACCCAGAGTGCATGCTGGGTACGGAATCCGCATCCCCTGAAGGAATTGTTTCCGCAGCTCAGGAGGCTATTCGAGGGTTTTGACCGGGCGGGCGGGGCTACCCACCGCCACCACGTTGGCGGGCAGGTCGCGGGTCACCACCGCGCCGGCGCCGACCACCGTGTTGTCGCCGATGCTCACCCCGGCGAGGACGATCGCGCCGCCGCCGAGCCAGACGTTGTCGCCGATGGTGATCGGCTGGGCCGCCTCCCACTTGGCCCGCCGGGCCTCGGGCTCCACCGGGTGGGTGGCGGTGAGCAGTTGCACGTTCGGTCCGATCTGGACGTCCGCGCCGATGGTGATCCGGGCGACGTCGAGGAAGACCGCGTTGAAGTTGACGAAGCTGCGGGGCCCGATGTGGGTCTGGTAGCCGTAGTCGCAGTGGAAGGGCGGCCGGACCCAGGCGTCCTCGCCGAGCGTGCCGAGCAGTTCCCGCAGCGCGGCGACGCGCCCCTGCGGGTCGTCGGCGGAGCTGCGGTTGAAGCGTTCGGTGAGCCGGGCGGCGCGGTCCAGGTCGGCGGCGATCGCGGGGTCGTCGGCGAGGTACGGCTCGCCGGCCAGCATCCGGTCCTTCATGGAGGTCATCGGGGGATCATCCCGGGTTCGACCGGTGGGATGGAACCGATTGCGTCGGAATGGTGACTTCCCGTTGCATACCCGGTATGTAATTCTGATAACCCGCGTCGATGTGTCTCTCATCGATGATGACGCCGCACGGAGGAGAAAAGGTTGCCCCGGAACCGCAGAAAACTGGCCGCACTCGGCCTCACCCTGGGCCTGGCACTCGGCCTGCCGGTGCCCGCACACGCCGCCGCCCCGGCGGCCCCGACCGGCACGCCCGCCCGCACCGGGCCGGCCAGCCGTCCCACCACCGTCACCCTGATCACCGGCGACCAGGTCACCGTCGCCGACGGCAACCGCGCGGCGGTACGCCCCGGCGCCGGGCGCGCCGAGCTCCAGTTCCTGGTGCGCCGCGAGAAGACCGGCCTGAGCGTGGTCCCCCAGGACGCGCTGCCACTGGTCCGCTCCGGCCGGCTCGACCCGCGCCTGTTCAACGTCACCGGGCTGATCGCGGCCGGCTACGACGACGCGCACCGCGACAGCACGCCGCTGCTGGTGTCGTACCGCCCGGGGGTGGCCCGGCGGGCGGCGGCCCCGCTCGCCGGCACCCGGGTGACCCGCGACCTGCCGGCGATCGGCGGCGCGGCGCTCACCGCGGCCAAGTCCGACGCGGGCGCGCTCTGGCGGGCCGTCGGCGCGGACCGCTCCGGAGCCCGGCTCGACGCGGCGGGGGGTGTCGACCGGATCTGGCTGGACGGCCGGCGGCAGCTCACACTGGACCACAGCGTGCCGCAGATCGGCGCGCCGGCCGCCTGGGCCGCCGGCTGGACCGGCAAGGGGGTGAAGGTCGCGGTGCTCGACACCGGCGTCGACCTCACCCACCCGGACCTGGCCGGCAAGGTCGCCGAGTCGCGCAACTTCAGCGAGGAGGCGAACCCGGACGACATCGTCGGGCACGGCACCCATGTCGCCTCCATCATCGCCGGCAGCGGCGCCGCCTCGGGCGGCACGTACCGGGGCGTCGCCCCGGACGCCACGCTGCTGTCCGGGAAGGTCTGCGAGGAGTTCGGCTGCACCGACTCGGCGATCCTGGCCGGCATGCAGTGGGCCGCCGCCGAGCAGCACGCCACCGTGATCAACATGAGCCTGGGCGGATGGGACACCCCGGAGGTCGACCCGCTGGAGCAGGCGGTCGAGACGCTCACCGCGCAGACCGGAACGCTCTTCGTGATCTCCGCCGGCAACGACGGCGCCGACGGCTCGGTCGGCTCGCCGTCCACGGCCGACGCCGCGCTGTCGGTCGGCGCCGTCGACCGGAACGACGAGCTGGCCGACTTCTCCAGCCGCGGGCCGCGCGTCGGCGACGGGGCCATCAAGCCGGACATCACCGCACCGGGTGTGGACATCGTGGCCGCCAGGGCCGCCCACGGCCAGATCGGCGACCCGGTGGGGGACAAGTACGTCGCCCTCTCCGGCACCTCGATGGCGGCCCCGCACGTGGCCGGCGCGGTGGCGTTGATCGCCCAGCAGCACCCCGGTTGGAACGCCGGCCGCTACAAGGCCACGCTGATGGCCTCGGCCCGGCCGCACCCCGACCAGACCGCGTTCCAGCAGGGCGCCGGCCGGGTCGACGTGGCTCACGCGATCACCGAGCAGGTGACCAGCGAACCGCCGTCGGTTTCCTTCGGCACCGCCCTCTGGCCGCACTCCGACGACAAGCCGATCAGCAAGACCGTCACCTACCGCAACAGCGGTGCCGCCGCGCTCACGCTCGACCTGGGCGCCGGGTTCACCGGCCCGGGCGGGCGGTCCGCGCCGGCCGGCATGATCACCCTCAGCGCGACCCGGCTCACCGTCCCGGCCGGCGGCACCGCCCAGGTAACCGTCGTGGTGGACACCCGGCTCGGCGTCGACGGCTACTGGACCGGCCGGCTGACCGCCCGGTCTGGCGACACCGTCGCGGTGACCCCGCTGGCGGTCAACCGCGAGGTGGAGAGCTACGACCTGACCATCACCCACCGCAACCGGTCCGGCGCGCTCACCGGTGACTTCTACACCACCCTGCTCGGGCTCGACGACGGCGCGACCCGGGACGTGATCGACGCCGACGGGACGGCCACCATCCGGGTGCCCAAGGGCCGGTACGGCGTGCAGAGCCTGCTCTTCGTGAGCGACGAGGAGCGCTGGACGGAGATCTCCCTGCTGACCCAGCCGGAGCTGGTGGTGAAGAGCAACCAGCGCCTCGACCTGGACGCCCGGCGGGCAAAGCCGGTCCGCAGCACCGTGCCGCAGCGCGGCGCGGCGCCGCTGCTGATCGACTTCGGGGCCACCTGGTTCAGCGACGAGTTCCAGGCCGGCTTCGGGCTCTGGACGGACAGCTTCGACGGCCTCTACTCGGCCCAGCTCGGACGCACCGTGTCCGACAAGCTCTTTGTCGGATCGCTGGCCAGCCAGTGGGCCGACGTGAAGGCGCCGGAACGCAGCCCCTACTTCTACGGGCTGAGCGAGGTGTTCCCCGGCCGGTTCCCGACCGGTTTCGTCCGGCACTACCAGCCGGCAGACCTGGCCCACGTGACGAGCCGGTTCGCCAACGGCTACCCGGGCCTGGAGAACGAGCGGATCGTCTACCCGGAACCCGACTACAACCTGGGCGCCTCGGCGATCATCCTGCCGGTCCAGGTGCCGGGGAAGCGCGTCGAGCACCTCAACACCGCCCGCACCCGCTGGAACGTCGAGCTGGACTTCGGCACGCGGACGCCCGACGGCTGGCTCGACTACCAGGCCATCCTGGAGGACGGGCCGATCCGCTACCGGGCCGGCCACCACTACACCGAGAACTGGAACAACGCGCCGTACGGCCCGTCGTTCCCGCAGCCACGCTGGCCGGAGCAGGGCATCACCCGCGCCGGGAACCGGGTGGTGGTCGCGCTGCCGGTCTTCAGCGACGCGGCCGGGCACTCGGGCGGTTCGCTCACCGACACCGCACGCACCGCGCTCTACCGCAACGGCAAGCTGGTCGCCGAGGTCGACGCACCGGGGTACGGCGAGTTCGAGGTGCCGTCGGGCGTCGCGAACTACCGGGTCGACACGCTGGCGACGCGCAGCTTCACCGACCTGAGCACCGAGGTCGCGGCGAGCTGGACGTTCCGCTCCAAGCGGGTGCCGGGTGACGAGCCGGCCCGGCTGCCGGCGATGGCGGTCCGGTTCGCCCCGCCGCTCTCGGTGGACGGCACCGCGCCGGCCGGCCGGACGTTCACCGTCCCGGTCGCGGTGCAACGCCAGCCCGGCGCGCCGGCCGGCAAGGTGGTGGCGCTCACCGTCGACGTCTCCTACGACGGCGGGAAGACCTGGCGCAAGGCGGAGCTGAAGAAGCAGGGCGCCGGCTGGGCCGCCACGGTCCGGCACCCGGCCGGGCCCGGCCACGTGTCGCTGCGGGCGGCCGCCCGCGACGACGCCGGCAACACGGTGACCCAGCGGATCATCCAGGCGTACCGCCTGCGGTGAGCCGGACCGTCCGGGTCCGCGGCGATCAGACCGCGGACCCGGACGGGACGTCAGTGTCGTCCCGGTTCGCGGCGAACGTCAGTCGTTGGCGTGCAGAGCGGCGTTCAGCTCGATGCCCCGGCCGGTGCGCGGCCGCGCCTCTAGCGCGCCGGTGACCGAGTTGCGCCAGAACAGCAGCCCGTCCACGCCGGACAGCTCGCGCGCCTTGACCACCCGGCCGTCCGGCAGGGTGACCTTGGAACCGGCGGTGACGTAGCAGCCCGCCTCCACCACGCAGTCGTCGCCGAGTGAGATGCCGATGCCGGCGTTCGCGCCGACCAGGCTGCGCTCGCCGATGCGCACCTTGTCGGTGCCACCGCCGGACAGCGTGCCCATGATCGAGGCCCCGGCGCCGACGTCGGAGCCGTCGCCCACCACCACGCCCTGCACGATCCGCCCCTCGACCATCGAGGTGCCCAGCGTGCCGGCGTTGAAGTTGCAGAAGCCCTCGTGCATCACGGTGGTGCCGGCGGCCAGGTGCGCGCCGAGCCGGACCCGGTCCGCGTCGGCGATGCGCACCCCCGAGGGCACCACGTAGTCGGTCATCCGGGGGAACTTGTCCACCCCGTAGACGGCCAGGTGGCGGCCGGCGGCCCGCTCGATGACGCGCAGCTCGTCCACCCGCTCCGGCGGGCACGGCCCGGCCGAGGTCCAGGCCACGTTTGCCAGCTTGCCGAAGACGCCGTCGAGGTTCAGCTCGTTGGGCCGCACCAGGCGGTGGGAGAGCAGGTGCAACCGCAGGTACGCGTCGGCGGCGTCCTTGATCGGGTCGTCCAGCGAGCCGATCACCGTGGTCACCTCGACGGTGCGCAGGCCGGGCAGCGCCCGCTCGCCGATCGCGCCGGGCGGCAGGTCCAGCACGTCGGCCTGGTCCTCCCCGGGCACCAGGGGCAACTCGCCGAGACCGAGCTTGCCGGTCGGGTACCAGGTGTCGAGCACCTGGTCGTCGGCGGTGACGGTGGCCAGGCCGATGCCCCAGGCGGATGGTGCGGACGTCACGGTGTCACCCTTCTGCTCCGGCGGCGGCGTCCGCCGCTGCTCGCGGCCGCGGGCGCGCAACGTGTGCCTCGCACCCACCGAGGATGACGGTACCGTGCGAGACATGCAGAACCCGTTGACCCCCGAGGTCCTGGCCGATCCGGTGGCGCTGACCCGTGCCCTGGTCGACATCGAGTCGGTGTCCCTCAACGAGAAGGCGATCACCGACTGCGTCGAGGAGGTGCTGCGTGGCGTACCGCACCTGCGCACCTATCGGCACTCGAACACGCTGATGGCCCGCACCGAGCTGGGCCGGGCACAGCGGGTGGTGCTCGCCGGCCACCTGGACACCGTCCCGCTCAACGGCAACTTCCCGTCCACCATGCGCGGCGACCTGATGTACGGCTGCGGCACCTCGGACATGAAGTCCGGGGTGGCGTTCGCGCTGCACCTGGCCGTGTCGCTGCCCGACCCGCGCTACGACGTCACCTACCTCTTCTACGAGGCCGAGGAGATCGAGTCGCGCTACAACGGCCTCACGCTGGTGGGGGAGACCCACCCGGAGTGGCTGGAGGCCGACTTCGCGGTGCTGCTGGAGCCCACCTACGGGATTGTCGAGGCGGGCTGCCAGGGGACCATGCGGGCGATCGTCAGCACGCGCGGCGAGCGGGCCCACGCGGCCCGGTCCTGGCACGGGGTGAACGCCATCCACGGCGCCGGGGAGGTGCTGCGCCGCCTCGGCGCGTACGAGGCCCGTCGGGTGACCATCGAGGGCTGCGACTACCGCGAGGGACTCAACGCGACAGGGATCCACGGCGGGGTGGCCGGCAACGTGATCCCCGACCTCTGCGAGATCGAGCTCAACTACCGGTACGCCCCGGACCGCGACCCGGCCGGCGCGGAGGCCCACCTGCGCGAGGTGTTCGCCGGCTTCGACCTGCGGGTCACCGACGCGGCGGCCGGCGCGGCCCCCGGGCTGGACAACCCGGCCGCGCAGGAGTTCCTGACCGCGGTCGGTGCGGCGCCGATCGGCAAGCTCGGCTGGACGGACGTGGCCCGGTTCGCGGCCATGGGGATCCCGGCGCTCAACTTCGGACCCGGTGACCCGAACCTGGCCCACCACAAGGACGAGCACGTCGAGCTGACCAAGATCCGGGACGGCGCGGCCACCCTGCACCGCTGGCTCGCCTCGGCCTGACGTACCACTGATCCGGGGCCCGCGCCCGGCCGCGCGGGCCCCGGATCAGGTCAGACGCTCGTGGTCAGCGGCGTGTCCGCCTCGTCGGTCCCGCCGGTCGGCTCGGCGCGGTGCGCCTCCGCCATCCGGGCACGGCGGCGCTCCGCCACCACGTCGTGGATCCGCCGCTGCATCTGCCGGCGGATCCGGATCATCTCGCTGTTGCTGATCAAACGCTGGCTCCTCCCCCGAAGGCGCGTCCCCCGGGCATACCGGGTATGTGAATAGTAAGACGTACCAGCGACCGAATTAGTTGCCTCGATCGCAAAGATTTTCTTCGGCTCGCCGGCCCACGCGCCCCGTCGCCGCCGCTCCACTACGGTGGCTCCATGAGCGAGAGCAGCGGACGGCCGGCTGACCAGGGGCCGCGGATGGAGCGGCACCGGGGAGCTGTCACGCTGCGCAACCGGGCGATCCCGACCAGCACCGCGGACCAGCGGCTGCTCGACTCCCGGGGACGCAGCGACTGGAAGACCAAGGACGCCTGGCGGGCCCTACGGATCCTGTCCGAGTTCGTCGAGGGGTTCGACACGCTCGCCGACCTGCCGCCCGCGGTCAGCGTCTTCGGCTCGGCCCGCAGCAAGCCGGACAGCCCGGAGTGCCGGCTGGCCGAGGAGTTGGGCGGCGCGCTGGCCCGGGCCGGCTACGCGGTGATCACCGGGGGCGGGCCGGGCGTGATGGAGGCCGCCAACCGGGGCGCCGGCGAGGCCGGCGGTCTCTCCGTCGGGCTCGGCATCGAGCTGCCGTTCGAGCAGGGCCTCAACGACTGGGTCGACCTCGCCATCGACTTCCGCTACTTCTTCGCCCGCAAGACCATGTTCGTCAAGTACGCCCAGGCGTTCGTGGTGCTGCCCGGCGGCTTCGGCACCATGGACGAACTCTTCGAGGCGCTCACCCTGGTGCAGACCGGCAAGGTGACCCGGTTCCCGGTCGTGCTGATGGGCGCCGACTACTGGGGCGGCCTGCTCGACTGGCTGCGCGACACCATGGCCGCCGAGGGCAAGATCGGGCCGAGCGACCTCGACCTGATCCGCGTCACCGACGACGTCAACGAGGCGGTCCGGCACATCGTGGAGGCCGAGGCGGTGCTCTCCGCCGAGCAGGAGGCGGTCCGTGAGGAGGCGGTCGCCCGGGTGGCCGCCGACCAGCAGGCCGCCGCCGAGGCCGCGCCCGAGGGCCCCGCCGGGTCGCGCTGACATGGCGAACATCTGCGTGTTCTGCGCGTCCTCGCGCACCCTCGACGCCCGCTGGCTGGAGCTGGCCACCGAGACCGGCGCGGAGCTGGCCCGGCGCGGGCACACGCTGGTCAGCGGCGGCGGCTGCGTCGGGATGATGGGCGCGCTCGCGGACGGCGCGCGGGCGGCCGGCGGTCGCACGCTGGGCGTCATCCCGCAGACCCTGGTCGACCTGGAGGTCGCCGACCTGGCCGCCGACGAGCTGCTGGTCACCGACGGCATGGCGAGCCGCAAGACGCTGATGGTCGACAAGTCGGACGCGTTCGTCACGCTCCCCGGCGGGCTGGGCACGCTCGACGAGCTGTTCGAGGTCTGGACCACCGCCACGCTGGCCCTGCACGCCAAGCCGATGGTGCTTGTCGACGCCGACGGGTTCTACCGGCCGCTGCTCGACTGGCTCGGCACTCTCGCCGACTGCCACTTCCTCAAGCCGGCCGGGCTCGACCTGCTGATGGTCGCCGACAGCGTGCCCGCCGCGCTCGACCTCCTCGACGCCCGCCTCACCTGACGCCCCCTCGCCCCGCGCCGCCCTCCCCTCTCCGGCCCTCCGCCCTGCGCTGCACTCCGCCCGCGCCCCCTCCCGCGCCCGCGCCCGCGCCCCCGCTCGTGCCCGCGCTCGTGCCGGTGCCCGCGCTCGTGCACCCGCCCGCGCCCTCTGCGCCCATCGCCAGACACCCATACCGTTCCACTCACCTCGTGCGGATCGGGTGGGTGGAACGGCATGGGTGTCTCAGGCCCGGTTTGACACCCATGCCGTTCCACTGATGGCGTGCGGGGCGGGCGGGTGGAACGGCATGGGTGTCTGCTGGGGACTTCGGGTGCGGCCGGAGGTGCTGCCCCGCGCGGGCCGGGTCTGCTTGCGGTGGGCGGCGGGGGTGACCGGCGCTCGGGGCGCGGCGAGCGCGTCTGCCGGCCGGACAGGTGGCTACCGTTCCCGCTGTTCGGGTGAGCTGCGGCGCGCCGGACGGTATCGATTTCCGGGTGTCGTACCGGCGTGGTGGGATGTCGGTGATGCAGGCGTACCGGTTGGTGCGCCGGCCCGGCGGCGCGGGGACGGGGGTCACCCACGACGCCGGGGCGGGGCAGGGGGTGGACCGGTCCGACGGGCCGGCCGTGACGGAGCCGCGATCCGGGGGGTCGACGGGCGATGCCGCGCATCCGCCGCTCGACGACAGGCGAGTCGTCGACGAGGCCGCGCGCCCGGTGGCCGGCACGCCCGTGGTCGAGGCCGCACGCCCGGTGGCCGGCACGCCCGCAGTCGAGGGCGGGACGGGCGGTCGGCTGGCCGATCCGGTGCAGGCCGAGGTCGTCGCGCACACCGACGGGCCGATGCTGGTCGTGGGCGGTCCCGGCACCGGGAAGACCGCGACGCTTGTCGAGGCGGTCGCCGCCCGGGTGGCCGAGGGCGTCGACCCGGAACGGGTCCTGGTGCTCACCTTCGGCCGGCGGGGCGCCACCGAACTGCGCCGCCGGATCGAGGCGCGCATCGCCGGCGACGGGCACCGCGTGGTCCGCGAGCCGCTGGTCCGCACGTTCCCGGCGTACGCCTTCGGCCTGCTCCGCCGGGCCGCCGCCGAGCGGGGCGAGCCCTCGCCGCGACTGCTCACCGGCCCCGAGCAGGATCTGATCATCCGGGAGCTGCTGGACGTGGTCGGCGAGGAGCCCGGCGACGACCCGGTCGGCTGGCCGGAGGACCTGCTTCCCGCGCTGCGCACCCGGGCGTTCGCCCAGCAGCTCCGCGACCTGCTGATGCGGGCCGCCGAGCGGGGGGTCGGCCCGGTCGAGCTGGCCCGGCTGGGCGAGAGGCTGGGCCGCGACGACTGGCCGGCCGCCGCGCGCTTCCTCCGGGAGTACGTCGCCGTGCTCGCGCTGCGCGACGTCAGCAACCGGGGCTCGATCGCGTACGACCCGGCGGAGCTGGTGCGGGCCGCCACCGGCATGCTGCTCGACGACCCCGAGCTGCTCGCCGCCGAGCGCCGCCGGCTCACCCACGTCTATGTCGACGAGCTGGCCGACACCGACCCGGCCCAGGTGGACCTGCTCGCCGTGGTGGCCGGCGGCGGCAAGTCCCTTGTCGCGTTCGCCGACCCGGACTCCTCCACGTACGCCTTCCGGGGCGCCGATCCGGCCGTGGTCGCCACGTTCGGCCACCGGTTCCGTACCGCCTCCGGCGCGCCGGCCGCCCAGGTCACGCTGACCACCTCCTACCGGGCCGGGCCGGAGCTGCTGGCGGCGACCGCCCGGCTGGCCCGCCGGCTCCGCGGCCCGGCGGCGCACCGGCGGTTGCGCCCCCGGCCGGACGCGCCGGCCGGCGCGGTCGAGGTCCGCACCTTCCGCTCGGCCACCAGCGAGTCGGCCTGGCTGGCCCACGCGCTGCGCGAGGCGCACCTGCTCGACGGGGTGCCGTGGTCCCGGATGGCGGTGCTGGTCCGGTCCACCGGGCGGCAGCTCCCGTCGCTGCGGCGCGCCCTGCACACCGCCGGCGTGCCCACCGTGGTGCACGGCGAGGACCTGCCGCTGCACCTCCAGCCGGCGGTGGCCCCGCTGCTGCTCCTGCTCCGCTGCGCGCTCGACGCCGACCGGCTGGACGAGGAGGCGGCCGTCGCGCTGCTGCACTCCCCGCTGGGCGGGGCCGACCCGCTGGCCGAGCGGCGGCTGCGGCAGGGGCTGCGGGCGCTCGCGCTGGCCGCCGGGGACCGCCGCCCCTCCGGCGAGTTGCTGGTGGAGGCGCTGCGCGACCCGGCCGAGCTGGCCACCATCGAGCGACGCTGGGCCGCGCCCGCGCAGGCCGTGGCGCACCTGCTGTCGACCGCCCGGCAGGCCGCCGGCACGTCCGGCGCCACCGTGGAGGACGTGCTCTGGGCCGTCTGGCGGGAGAGCGGGCTGGCGGAGCGCTGGGGCGGGGCGATCACCCGGGGCCGGGCGGCCACCGGCGAGCACGAGACGGCCCAGCGCTGGCGGGCCGAGGCGGCCGACCGCGACCTGGACGCCGTGCTGGTGCTCTTCGACGCGGCGGCCCGGTTCGTCGACCGGCTGCCGGGCGCGCGCACCGAGGTCTTCCTGGACCACGTGCTCGGCCAGGAACTGCCGGCCGACACGCTCGCCGCGGCGGCCGACCGGGGCGAGGCGGTCCGCCTGCTCACCGCGCACGCGGCCAAGGGGCTGGAGTGGGACCTGGTCGCCGTCGCCGGCGTGCAGGAGGGCGTCTGGCCCGACCTGCGCCTGCGCGGCAGCCTGCTCGGCTCGGAGCGGCTTGTCGACGTGCTCGCCGGCCGGGCCGACGGGTCCGGGCTGCGGGCCAGCCTGGTCGGGCAGACGTCGGCGCTGCTGGACGAGGAACGGCGGCTGTTCCACGTCGCGGTCAGCCGGGCCCGACGCCGGCTGCTGGTCACCGCGGTGGCCTCGGCTGCGGTCGGCGGCGACGACCACGAGGAACAGCCGAGCCGCTTCCTGCACGAACTCGCCGCCGGCGACCCGGTCGCCACCGGCGCGGGCGGCGCCGCCCCGCCACCCCCGGACAGCACTGACCCGAACGGCGCCGGCCCGAACGGCGCCGGCCCGAGCGGTGCCGGCCCGAGCGGTGCCGGCCCGAGTGGCGCCGGCCCGAGTGGCGCCGGCCCGAGTGGCGCCGGCCCGAGTGGCGCCGGACCGAGTGGCGCCGGCCCGAGTGGCGCCGGACCGAGTGGTGCCGGCCCGAGTGGCCCCGGACCGAGCGATGCTCGGCCGAACAGCGCCGGCCCGAGCGGCGCCGACCCGGATGGGCACGGCCGGAACGGCATCGGCCCGGACGGGCGCGGAGTGGACCCGGCCGGGACGGGTCGGGACCGGGTCGCGGCCGGTGGGGGACCGGCGGGGGACGGGCCGGCGCCGCACGGCGACGAGCACCCCCAGGACGGGCCGCCAGCCGCGCTCCCGGTGACCCTGCCGCCGCGCGGGCTCACCCTGTCCGCGCTGGTGGCGGAGCTGCGTACCGCGATCACCGACCCGGCGGCGCCGATCACCCGGCGGCGCGCGGCGGCGGGCGAGCTGGCCCGGCTGGCCGCCGCCGGGGTGCCCGGCGCGCACCCGGACGACTGGTGGGGGTTGCGCGGCCTCTCCGACGACCGGCCGCTCGTCGACGACGGCGAGCCGGTGCGGGTCACCCCGTCGGCCATGGAGAGCGCGATGCGGTGCAGCCTGCGCTGGCTGCTGGAACGGCACGGCGGCAGCGGGCCGGCAAGCGCGGCGCAGGGTGTCGGCAACCTGGTGCACGCTGCCGCCATGCTGGCCGAGGACGCGAGCGTCGACCGGGAGGCGCTGCTGGAGTACGTGGCCGCCCGGTTCGACGCGATCGAGCTGGCCGCCCGCTGGATGGTCGGCCCGGAACGGCAGCGCGCCGAGGCGATGGTCGACAAGCTGCTGCGCTGGCTGGCCGGCAACCCGCGCCGGCTGCTCGCCATCGAGCACGAGTTCGCGGTCCGCCTGGACGACCCGACCCGGCCGATCGAGCTGACCGGCCGGGTCGACCGGCTGGAGGTCGACGCCGAGGGCCGGCTCGTGGTGATCGACCTGAAGACCGGCAAGTCCACCGCGGTCACCGAGCGGGAGGTCGCCGAGCATCCGCAGCTCGGCGCGTACCAGGCGGCGGTCGAGGCGGGCGGGTTCGCGGAGTTCGGCGAGGAGTCCGGCGGCGCGGCGCTGGTGCAGCTCGGCACCGCCGCGAAGGACGCCCGGGAGCAGGCCCAGCCCGCGGCCGGCGAGGGCCCGGAGGCCGGCTGGGCGACCGCGCTGGTCCGCCGGACCGCCGACACGATGGCCGCCTCCACCTTCGCCGCCGTGGCCAACGCGAAGTGCCGGGTCTGCCCGGTACGCACCAGCTGCCCGGTCTCCGGCCAGGGCCGCCAGGTGGTCGAGCCGCCCCCGGAGAGCCAGCCGTGAGCGCGCGCAGCCGACCGAGGACCGGATCATGACCACCCAACCGGCGTTGTTCGACGCCGCCGGCACGCCCGCGCCCCGGGCCGCCGACGCCGGCCCCCGCTACACGCCCGTCGAGCTGGCCCGGCTGCTCCGGCTGCCGGCGCCCACCCGGGAGCAGGCCGCGATCATCGCGGCGCCGGTGGAGCCGCTGCTGGTGGTCGCGGGCGCCGGGTCGGGCAAGACCGAGACGATGGCCGCCCGGGTGGTCTGGCTGGTCGCCAACGCGTACGTGCGCCCCGAGCACATCCTCGGGCTCACCTTCACCCGTAAGGCGGCCGGCGAGCTGTCGCACCGGGTGCGGACCCGCCTCGACCAGCTCGTCCGTCGACTGGGCCGGCCGCGACGGGACCCGCGCGACGATCCGTTCGCGGGCGAGCCGACGGTGTCCACCTACCACTCGTACGCCGGGCGGATCGTCACCGAGCACGGGCTGCGCGCCGGGTACGAGCCGACCACCCGGCTGCTCACCGAGGCGTCCCGCTGGCAGTTGGTGGACCTGCTGGTGCGCCACTACGACGGGGACATGTCGGAGGTGGACCGGATGCCGTCCACGATCACCGACGCGGTGCTGGCCCTCGCCGGCGAGCTGGACGAGCACCTGGTCGACCCGGACGAACTGGCCGCCTGGACCGGCCGCTTCTTCGCCGAGGTGCAGTCGCGCCCCGGCCGGGTCTACGCCGACGTGCGCAAGGCGCTCCAGCTCCAGCGGACCCGGCTGAAGCTGCTGCCGCTGGTCCGGGCGTACGGCCGGCGCAAGGACGACTTCGAGGCGATGGACTTCGCCGACCAGCTCGCCCGCGCGGCCCGGGTGGCCCGCGACCACCCGGGCGTCGGCGTGATCGAGCGGGACCGCTACCGGGTGGTGCTGCTCGACGAGTACCAGGACACCAGCCACGCCCAGGTGGTGCTGCTCAACGCGCTGTTCGGCGGCGGCCACCCGGTCACCGCCGTGGGCGACCCGTGCCAGTCCATCTACGGCTGGCGCGGGGCCAGCGCCGGCACGCTCGACCGGTTCCCCGGCGAGTTCGCCCGCGCCGACGGCACCCCCGCCGACGTGCTGGGTCTCACCACGAGCTGGCGCAACCGGCCGGATATCCTCGACGTCGCCAACGCGCTCTCGGTGCCGCTGCGGGCGGCCGGCGCGCGGGTGCCCGAGCTGCACGCCGCGCTCAGCGTCCGCGACCCGATCCCGCACCGCACGCCCGGCGGTCGGGCCGCCGGCACCGTGCACTGCGCGCTGCTGCCGACGTACGCCGACGAGGCCGACTGGATCGCGGACAGCGTGCTGGCGGCCTGGCGGGGCGCGGCCGGGATGCCTGGTGCGCTGCCCGAGCACATCCCGGCCGACCGCCGCCCCACCACCGCCGTGCTGGTGCGGTTGCGCAGCCAGATCCCGGCGATCGAGGCGGCGTTGCGGGCCCGGGGGCTGCCGGTGGACGTGGTCGGGCTGGGCGGCCTGCTGGACACCCCCGAGGTACGGGACGTGGTCTGCACCCTGCGGGTGCTCGCCGACCCGACCGACGGGGCGGCGCTGCTGCGGCTGCTGACCGGCGCGCGCTGGCGGATCGGGCCGCGCGACCTGGTCGCCCTGCACCGGCGGGCCCGGGCGATCGCCCGCGCTCGCCGGGAGCTGACCGGGGACGACGGCCCGGAGATCGTCGTGGACGTGCTGGACGAGGCGACGCTCGTCGAGGCGCTTGCCGACCTCGGGCCGGCCCAGGCCTACTCGGCGGAGGGCTTCGCCCGGCTCCGGTCGTACGGGATGGAGCTGGCGCTGCTGCGCTACCGGCTGGACCAGTCGCTGCCGGAGCTGATCGCGGACATCGAACGCACGATCGGGCTGGACGTCGAGGTGGCGGTCCGGGCCGGCCGGGACGGCGCCGGGGACGCCGGGCTGGCCCGCGCCCACCTGGACGCGCTCGGCGACGTGGCGGCCCGGTTCGGCGGCGAGACGCCCGGCGCCACGCTGGCCGGTTTCCTCGCCTACCTGTCCGCCGCCGAGGACGAGGAGCGCGGGCTGGCCCCGGGCGAGGTCGAGGTGGTGGCGGGGGCGGTGCAGGTGCTCACCGCGCACGCCGCGAAGGGCCTGGAGTGGGACGTGGTGTCGGTGGCCGGGCTGACCCGGGGGGTCTGGCCGGGGCCGGTGCGCAACTCCGACCACTGGCTGGGCGGGCTCGGCGTGCTGCCGTTCCCGCTGCGCGGCGACGCGGACGGCCTGCCCGAACTGGCCCTGCCGGAGGCGGCGGACCAGCGTGCGGTGGCTCGCGCGCTGGCGGAGTTCACCGACGCCTGGCGGGCGCACGACGAGCGGGAGGAGCGCCGGCTGGCCTACGTGGCGGTGACCCGTCCCCGCCGGCTGCTGCTCTGCTCCGGCTACTGGTGGGGGGAGGGGACGAAGCGGTTCCGGGGGCCGGCGGTGTTCCTGCGCGAGGTGCACGACGCCGGCCTCACCGGCGCGGACGGGCACGTGGTCGACGCGTGGGCGCCGGAGCCGGCCGGGGACGCGGTGAACCCGACCACCGAGACGGTGCTGCGCGCGGAGTGGCCGGCCGACCCGCTCGGCGGTCGCCGGCCGGCGTTGACCGAGGCCGCCGCGCTGGTCCGCCGCCACCTCGCCGACCCGGAGGCGGCCCGCCGCGAGGCGGCCCTGCTGGCGACCGTCGCCGACACCGCGATCCCGACGGCCGGGGCCGGGGTGGGCGACGGCATTGCGGCCGGGGCCGGCGGGGTGGTCCCGGCCGAGGAGGGGGTCCCGGCGGATCCGGAGGTGGCCCGGTGGCGGCGGGAGGCCGACCTGCTCCTCGCCGAGCGGGCGGAGTTGGCCCGCCGGGCCGAGGCGGTCGAGGTGGAGTTGCCCGGCCAGCTCTCGGTGACCCAACTGGTGGCGTTGCGGCGGGACCCGGAGGCGCTGGCCCGTACGCTGCGCCGACCGATGCCGAGCGAGCCCAGCCCGTACGCGCGGCGGGGCACCGCCTTCCACGCCTGGCTGGAGCAGCGCTTCGGCGCCGACCGGCTGCTGGACGTGGACGAGCTGCCCGGCGCGGCCGACGAGGGCGCCGCGCCGGACGACGCGCTGGCCGAGTTGCAGGAGCGCTTCCTGGCCAGCGAGTGGGCCGACCGGGTGCCGGTGGAGGTCGAGGTGCCGTTCGCCACGGTGATCGCCGGTGTGGTGGTCCGGGGCCGGATGGACGCGGTCTTCGCCCGGCCGGGCGGGCGCTTCGACGTGGTCGACTGGAAGACCGGCCGGCAGCCCGCCGGGCGGGAGGCCGAGGCGGCGGCGGTGCAGTTGGCGGTCTACCGGCTGGCCTGGGCGGAGCTGGCGGGCGTGCCGGTGGACCGGGTCGGCGCGGCGTTCCACTACGTGCGGGACGCGGTGACGGTCCGCCCGACCGACCTGCTGAACGTCGCGGGGCTGACCGGCCTGGTGACCGCCGTACCGGAATTTTCGGCGTGATCTCCCCATCGGCCGAGATCCGTGATACGTTGATCGCGTTGCAGTTTTGGTTTCCAGAGACTCTGTGTGCGCCTGGCGGATTGTGGCCCCAGGCGCTCTTTGTTGTGTCCGGAGTTCTCCGGGCGGGGCGACCAGCAGCGACAGGCACGCCACGCAGCCAACGCGTGGGGTGCTCCTCTCCGGCCCGCAACACGTGCGGGCCGACCGTTCCGTCAAGGAGACGAAACACATGGCAATTGGCACCGTCAAGTGGTTCAACGCTGACAAGGGCTTCGGCTTCATCACCCCGGACGACGGCGGCGCCGACGTCTTCGCCCACTTCTCGGCGATCCAGACCTCCGGCTACCGGAGCCTGGACGAGAACCAGCGGGTCGAGTTCGAGGTGACCCAGGGCCAGAAGGGCCCGCAGGCGGAGAACATCCGTCCGCTCTGATCTTCGGATCAACCGGCACCACCACCGCGCCCCGCCGGGCGTGGTGCACGGGCCGGCCCGCCGCGCCGCCCTCCCGTACGGGACGTGGCGCGCCGAGGCGGGTCGGCCCGTACCTTTTCGGTTCGTGCTTGTGACCACCGGCCAGGCCGGTGACGCGCCGCCGGTCGGCGCCCTTCCTCGACACGTGCCGCCTCGAGGAAGGCTGTCCGCATGACCACCACCCTGCCCACGTTCGCTTCCACCGGCCTGGCCCCGGCGCTCGTCGCCGAGCTGGTCGCGCAGGGCATCACCGCCCCGTTCCCGATCCAGTCGGCCACCCTGCCCGACTCGCTGGCCGGCCGGGACGTGCTCGGCCGCGGCCGGACCGGCTCCGGCAAGACGCTCGCGTTCGGGCTGCCGCTGCTGCACCGTACGGCCGGCCGCCGGGCCCGCCCCGGCCGCCCGCTCGCGCTGGTGCTGGTGCCCACCCGGGAACTGGCCGCGCAGGTGACCGCCGCGCTCACCCCGTACGCCTCCGCGCTCGGGCTGCGCTGCGCGACAGTGGTCGGCGGCCTCTCGCTGACCCGGCAGGCGGACGCGTTGCGCGCCGGCGCCGAGGTGCTGGTGGCCACGCCGGGCCGGCTGCACGACCTGATCGACAGGGGTTCCGCCCGGCTGGACCAGGTGGACATCACCGTGCTCGACGAGGCGGACCAGATGGCCGACATGGGCTTCCTGCCGCAGGTGACGAAGCTGCTGGAGCAGGTCGCGCCGGGCGGGCAGCGGATGCTCTTCTCGGCCACCCTGGACCGGGGCGTGGACCGGCTGGTCCGCCGCTTCCTGGCCGACCCGGTCACGCACTCCGTCGACCCGGGCACCGCCACGGTCACCGCGATGACCCACCACGTGCTGCACCTGGAGCCGGAGGACAAGCCGGGCGCGCTGGCCAGCATCGCCGCCCGTGAGGGCCGCACCATCGTCTTCATCGCCACCAAGCACCGTGCCGACCGGGTGGCCCGCCAGTTGCTGGCCAAGGGCGTACGCGCGGCGGCCCTGCACGGCGGCAAGTCGCAGCCGCAGCGCACCCGGATCCTGGAGCAGTTCCGCACCGGCCAGGTCACCGCGCTGGTGGCCACCGACGTGGCGGCCCGGGGCATCCACGTCGACGGGCTGGACCTGGTGGTCAACGCCGACCCGCCGACCGAGGCCAAGGACTACCTGCACCGGGGCGGCCGGACCGCGCGGGCCGGGGAGTCGGGCACCGTGGTCACCCTGGTCCTGCCGGAGCAGCGCCGCGACGTCGCCCGGCTGATGAGCACCGCGGGGATCAACCCGAAGACCACCCGGGTACGCCCCGGCGACGCGGAGCTGGGCCGGCTGACCGGCGCGCGGGAGCCCTCCGGCACGCCGGTGACCATCACGCCGCCGGCCGCCGCGCACCCCGCTCCGGCGACCCGTCCCCGGCGCCGCCCGCGCCGCCGCTGACCGGTAGGCGTTTCCGGTGTGGTCGACCGGCCGTTCCGATAGGGCCGGCCGGTCGCTCGGCGCCACGTCGCTGAGTCGGGGATCAGCGAATCTTCAGTCGGGTGGCCGACTGTCCGCTGTCGTCGGGGCGACGATGCTGGTCCCGCGCGGTCCGGGGGGACCGGCCGGAGGCGGGAGGGGACCATGGCGGGTGACGCCGGCCCGGGCGGGGCCCGGGAGGTGCTGCTGGTGCTCGCGGTGGCGGGTGCCGGCCTGGCGCTCGCCGTGGTGGTCGCGTTCGGCCCCTGGCATCCGACCGCGGGCGGTCCACCGGACCGGGGTGCGGCCCGCACGTTCAACCCCGGCTGATCATCTTCGCCGGTCGGGTCGTCACGCGGTGTGACCCCGGTCGGCGGCCGTTCGAAAAAAATGGATATACCTCAGAGGCATAAAAATGCCTCTCGGTCATATCGCGTCGGAGCGATGCCTTCTTCCGCGGGCATCCACCGGCCGGGTCGCCGGTCCGGTCAGCGCCGTCGCGGGCGGCGCGGCCGACGGCCCCGGCGCACCCGACGCGACCGCCCGGGGCGCGAGCAGCCGGGCGGGGCCCCGGCACCGGGCCCCGCCCGGCGTCCCCAGCGCCGGCGTCCCCAGCGCCGGCACCGTCCAGCGCCAGCACCGTCCAGCGCCGGCTCGTCGGGCCCACCGCGTGGCGGGCCGGACGGCGCGGCAGGTCGGGTCAGGACGCCGACGCGCGGTCCGCCAGCAGGTCCGCCAGGGTGGTGCGGTCCACCACCAGCGCGATCGCGCCGTCCACGGCCAGCCACACGTCGCGCAGCCCGGTGGCGACACCGTGGTAGCCGGCCCGGTCGGCGGGCAGGCCGCGCACGCTGGTGAGCGCGCCGCCGACGGCGCGCAGCACGTCGCCGACGCTGATCTCGGCGGGCGGCCGGGTCAGCGCGTACCCGCCCTCGGTGCCGCGGTGGCTGTGCAGCAACTCGGCCCGGCGCAGGTCGAGCAGGATCCCCTGGAGGAAGCTGAGCGGGATGTCCTGGCTGTCGGCCAGGCTCGCGGCCTTGACCAGCTCGCCGCCGCCGGAGAATCCGTCGCCGGGGGAGCCGGCGTCGGCGACGGCGAGCATGGCCCGGAGCGCGTAGTCGGCGCGCGCGGAGATGTACACGACGTCAGTTGCCGGCCTGGTCCAGCACGCCCCAGCGGCGCCGGATCGCCTTGTCGGCCGCGCCGAACGCGGTGTCCACCAGCAGGCCGACCACCAGGATGACGATCATGATGGCCATCAACCGGGGCGCCTCGCTCAGTTCCCGGGCGTAGGTGAGCTGCGCGCCGATCGAGGTGCGGGTGGCGATGACCACCAGCAGCTCACCGGCCATCAGGCTGCGCCAGGCGAACGCCCAACCCTGCTTGAGCCCGGCCACGATGGCGGGCAGCGCGGCCGGCGCGATCACGTACCGGTAGAGGTTGAGCCCACGGGCGCCGAGGTTGCGGCCGGCCCGGACCAGCAGCGGCGGCACGTAGTCGACGCCGTGGATGACGCCGTTGGCGACCGACGGCGCGGCGCCGAGCACCACCACGAAGAAGATGGCCTGCTCGCTGAGCTGGAACAGCAGGATCGCCAGCGGGAACCAGGCGATCGACGGCATGGTCTGCAACGCGGTGATCATCGAGCCGAGCGCGGCGCGCAGCACCTTGACCCGGGCCACCCCGAGGCCGAGCAGCAGGCCGACCGCGACCGCGGCGGCGAAGCCGACGGCGGCCCGGCGGGCGGTGGTGGCGAGCCCTTCCCAGAGCGCGGAGCTGACCAGGTAGTGACCGAGATCGGCGAAGACCACCGCCGGACCGGGCAGCGCCCAGGGCTCCTTCCAGCCGCTCCACACCACTGCCTGCCAGAGGGCTACGGCCAGCGCCAGCGCGGCGAACTTGGGCCAGGTGGCGGACCAGAGCCGGCGTATCCGGGACGGGCCCTTCTCCTGGCCGGCGATTTCCAGCGCGTCGAGGCCGGAGATCTCGGCGTCGGTACGCGCCGACCCGGTGAGGGTGTCACTGGCCATGCCGGCCCACCTCCTTGCGCAGCCGGTCGGTGACCTCGGCGGCGATCGCCGACACCTCCGGCGAGTCGATCCGCCGGGGACGGGGCACGTCGACCGGGGTGGAGTAGATGATCCGGCCGGGCCGGCTGGAGAGCAGCACGATCCGGTCGGCGAGCCGGGCCGCCTCGCGGACGTTGTGGGTGACGAACAGGACGGTCAGCTTGCGCTCGCCCCAGATCCGCTCCAACTCGTCGTGCAGGATGTCGCGTGTCATCGCGTCGAGCGCACCGAACGGCTCGTCCATCAGCAGCACCGGGGTGTCCAGCGCGAGCGTGCGGGCCAGCGCGACCCGCTGCCGCATGCCGCCGGAGAGCTGGTGTGGGCGCTTGCGGCCGAACTCGGAGAGGTGGACCGTGCGCAGCAGCTCGGCGACCCGCTCCCGGCGCTGGTCGCGGGGGAGGCCGCGCAGCTTCAGCGGCACCTCGACGTTGCCCTCGACGGTGGACCACGGGAACAGCGCCGGCTCCTGGAACATCAGGCCCGGGTTGACGCCCTCGCCCAGCTCGATCGTGCCGCCGCTGACCCGGTCCAGGCCGGCGACCAGGTTGAGCAGCGTGCTCTTGCCGCAGCCGGACGCGCCGACCAGGCAGACGAACTCGCCCGGCGCGACGTCCAGCGACAACCCGTCCAGCGCCAGGACCGCCTGCTCGCCCTGGCCGTACACCTTTGTCACGCCGCGCAGCGCGACCGAGCCGGTCGCGCTGCGCGGGGTCGTCGTGGTCGACGTCACGGCTGGGTGACCTCGGGCTTGCCCGCGGCCTTCAGCACCTCGTTGAGGAACTTCAGGTCGTAGAGGCCCTTCAGGTCGACCGGCTGGGTCAGCCCGACCGCGACGGCGTGGTCCAGGCCGGTCTTCAGCGAGGACGAGATCGGGTCGTTGGTGAACTCCAGCGTCGGCCAGGCCTGCTTGATCAGCTTGATGTCCAGCGGCTTGCCGGTGATCTTGCCGATGTGCTCGGAGATGGCCTGCTGCGCCTCGTCCGGCTTGGTGTTGACGAACTCGTTCGCCGCCACCTGGCCCTCGACCAGCTTCTTCACCACGTCCGGGTGGGCCTTGAGGAACTTGGTGCTGACCAGCAGGTTGGTGATGACGAACTTCTTGTCCGGCCAGAGGTCGCGCTCGTCGACGAGCACCTTGCCGCCGGCGTTGACCAGCCGGGAGACGAACGGCTCCGGCACCCACGCGCCGTCGATGGCGCCGCTGCCGAAGGTCTCGACGGTCTGCGCGTTCTCCTGCGGGACGATCTTGACGTCGCCGCCGCCCTCCTTGGTGGTCTCCAGGCCCTTCTCCTTGAGCCAGTAGCGCAGCGCCACGTCCTGGGTGTTGCCGAGCTGCGGCGTGGCGATCTTCTTGCCGCGTAGCTGCTCCGCCGAGGTGATGCCGGGCTTGACCACCAGCGCGACGCCGCCGGACGCGGCGCCGGAGATCACCCGGACCGCCTCGCCCTTGGACTTCGAGAAGGCGTTCACGGTCGGGTTCGGACCGATGTACGTGGCGTCGAGCGCGCCGGAGAAGACCGCCTCGACGGCCGCCGGGCCGGCGTTGAACGTCTTCGTCTCCAGCGTGACGTCGCTGCCCAGCTTCTCCTTGAAGATCCCCTTCTCCACGCCGACCACGGCCGGCGCGTGGGTGATGTTCGGGAAGTAACCCAGGCGCAGCGTCACCGGACCGGAGGCGCCGGCGGCGTCGCTGTCGTCGCCGCAGGCGGCGGTGGTGCCGAGCGTGGCCGTGCCGACCGCGGCCAGGGTGGCCAGCGTGACCAGGCGGCGCAGGGGGAGCCGTCTCATCGAAAGTCCAATCCGCAGTATTCCTATTTAGTTGGTAGGAAGAGTGGGGCAGGACGAGGTCGGCGTCAAGACCCGTCCCGCATCTGTCCACCGTTCGGCCAGGGCACACCGCCGGTGCGGCCGGTACGGAGGCGCTAGTGTCGATCGCGTGCCGACCAGGAGAGCCAGGATTCCCGCCACGAAGTACCCGGTCGAGCGGTTCGCCCTCGACAACGGCCTGCGAGTGGTGCTCACTCCCGACCGCAGCGCCCCGGTCATCGGGGTGGCGGTGGTCTACGACGTCGGCATCCGCTCCGAGCCGGAGGGCCGCACCGGCTTCGCCCACCTCTTCGAGCACCTGATGTTCCAGGGCTCGGAGAACCTGGAGAAGCTGGCCCACTTCCGGCACGTCCAGGGTGCCGGCGGCACCTTCAACGGCTCCACCCACCTGGACTACACCGACTACTTCGAGACGCTGCCGAGCAACGCCCTGGAACGGGCGCTGTTCCTGGAGGCCGACCGGATGCGCGGCCCCCGACTGACCGAGGAGAACCTGCGCAACCAGGTCGACGTGGTCAAGGAGGAGATCCGGGTCAACGTGCTCAACCGCCCGTACGGCGGGTTCCCCTGGCTGACGCTGCCCCCGGTGATGTTCGACACCTTCCCCAACGCGCACGACGGCTACGGCTCCTTCGACGACCTGGAGTCGGCGACCGTGGCCGACGCGGCCGACTTCTTCCGCCGCTACTACGCCAGCGGCAACGCGGTGCTCGCGGTCAGCGGCGACATCGACGTCGCCGAGGCGACCGCGCTCGTCGAACGGCACTTCGGCGACGTGCCGGCCCGTCCCGCCCCGGAGCGACCCGACTTCACCGAGCCCGACCTGACCGCCGAGCGGCGCAGCACCTACACCGACGCGCTGGCCCCGTTGCCGGCGGTGGCGGCCGCCTGGCGGGTGCCCGACCCGGTCACCGACTTCGCCGGCTACCTGCCCTACGTGGTGCTGGCCGAGGTGCTCACCGACGGCGACGCGTCCCGACTCGTCGAACGGCTGGTGCAGCGGGACCGCACGGTCACCAGCGTCGGCGGCTACCTCGGCTTCATGGGCGACCCGTTCGACGTGCGCGACCCCACCGCGCTGCTGCTCCAGGCGCACCTGCCGCCCGGCGGCGACGTGGACAAGGTGCTGCGCACCGCCGACGAGGAGCTGGACCGGCTGGCCACCGACGGGCTGGTCGAGGGCGAGCTGGCGCGTACCCAGGCCCGGATGGCCACCCACCTGCTGCGCGACACCGACGCGGTGCTCGGCCGGGCGCTGCGGATGGCGGTGCTGGAACAGCAACGCGGCGAACCGGGGCTGCTCAACGACCTGCCCCGGCTGGTCGGCGCGGTCACCGAGGACCAGGTCCGCGCCGCCGCCGCCACGCTGCGGCCCGAGCGCCGCGCGTCGATCGAGGTCGTGCCCGGAGGTGTGCGGTGAGCGCGAGGAGTGAGCCGATTTTGCGAGCCCCGCAGTCGCGAACGGAGATGGCTCAGTGACCGCCCCCACCACCGTCCGGCCGCTGCCGGCGCTCGGCCCCAACCGCCGGCTCGCCGTGCCGAAGCAGGCCGAGCGCACGCTCGGCAACGGCCTCACCGTGATCGCGGTACGCCGTCCCGCCGTACCCCTGGTCGAGCTGCGGCTCTGGATGCCGTTCGGGCGGACCCACCTGGCCCGCGGCGCGATGCTGGCGCAGACCATGCTGGCCGGCACCGAGGCGCACAGCGCCACCGAGATCGCCGCCGAGCTGCAGAAGGTCGGCGGCGGGCTCTCCGCCGGCCTCGACCCGGACCGGCTGATGCTCTCCGGCGCGAGCCTGGTGACCGGGCTGGACCGGATGCTGGAACTGCTCGCCGAGGTGCTCACCGGCGCCAGTTACCCGGGCGACTGGGTGGCGACCGAGCGGGACCGTCTGGTCGACCGGATCCAGGTGGCCCAGAGCCAGCCGTCACACCTGGCCCGGACCGCGTTGCTCAAGCGGATCTATGGCCGCCACCCCTACTCGGTGCAGACCCCCGAGCCCGACCAGGTGCGGGCGGTCCGGCCGGCCGCGCTGCGCAAGCTGCACGCCGAGCGGGTGCATCCGGCCGGCGCGGTGCTGGTGCTCGTCGGCGACGTGCGGCCGGAGCGGGCGCTGGACGCGGCCGAGGCGGCGCTCGCCGGCTGGCGGGGGGACGGTCACGTGGCCGAGCTGCCGCCCGCCCCGCCGCTGGAGCCGGGGCCGCTGCTGCTGATCGACCGGCCCGGCTCGGTGCAGTCCTCGCTGCGCATGGCGCTGCCGGCGGTGCCCCGCACCCATCCCGACCACGCGGCGCTGCAACTGGCGAACCTGATCTTCGGCGGCTACTTCTCCTCCCGTTGGGTGGAGAACATCCGCGAGGACAAGGGCTACACGTACGGGCCGCACTCGCTCGTCGAGCACTCGGTGGCCGGGTCGGTGCTGGTCGCCGGCGCCGAGGTGGCGACCGAGGTGACCGCGCCCGCGCTGCTGGAGACCCACTACGAGCTGGGCCGGCTGGCCACCGTGCCGCCGAAGCCCGAGGAGTTGGAGCAGGCCCGCCAGTACGCGCTCGGCACGCTCCAGCTCGGCATGTCCACCCAGGCCGGTCTCGCGTCGCTGACCAGCGCGTACGCCGGCAACGGGCTGCGGCTGGACTTCCTCACCGAGCACGCCGCCCGGCTGGCCGCCGCGACCGTGGACGACGTCGCCGAGGTGGCCGCCCGTTACCTCGCCCCGGCGCACGCGGTCACCGTGGTGCTCGGGGACGCGTCGCGGGTGGCCGACTCGCTCGCCGCGCTCACCCCGGTGCGGACGGAACCGTCCCCGTGAGCGTGCGGAGTGAGCCGGGTTCGCCAGCCCCGGAGTCGCGAACGGACGGTGGCACATGACGGGTGAGGCGGCGCCGCCGCTGGCCCGGTCCACGCTGGACCGGGCCGCCCACCGGCGTACCGACCCGGCCTGGCTGGCGGAGGCGTGGGAGCAGGCCCGGGTGCTGGTCCTGGACTCGACCGACGAGGGCCGGACGCTGGTTCGCGGCGAGGGCGCGCCCCCGGAGCTGGTGCTCGTCGGCTCCGGTGAGTTGCCCGAGGTGCCGCGCTCGGTGCCGATGTTCCTCGGTCTGGAGCCGGACGGGGCGCCGGTCTTCGCGGTGGACGGGCCGCTGCCGGCGCTGCCCGGCGCCCGCCGGGCCCACCTGCGCGAGGTCGGTCACCTGATGACCGACCGGGACGCGGGCCTGTTCACCACCGCGTTGGCGCTGCTCAACTGGCACCTGCGGCACGGCTACTCGGCGTCGACCGGGCAGCCGACGCGGGTCGACGAGGCGGGCTGGTCCCGGATCGACCCGGGCGGCCACCGCACCTGGCCGCGTACCGACCCGGCGATGATCGTGCTGGTGCACGACGGGGTGGACGGCCCGGAGGGGCGCTGCCTGCTGGGCAACAACGCCGCCTGGCCGAGCAGTCCCGGCGTGCGCCGCTACTCCTGCCTGGCCGGCTACGTCGAGCCCGGCGAGTCGGCCGAGGCGGCCGTGCTGCGCGAGGTCCGCGAGGAGGTCGGCGTCGCGGTCGAGGAGATCGGGTACGTGTCGAGCCAGGCCTGGCCGTTCCCCGGCTCGCTGATGCTCGGCTTCCTGGCCCGGGCGGACGCCGACGAGGAGATCCGGGTCGACCCGGCCGAGATCGCGCACGCGCGGTGGTTCAGCCGACGGGAGATCGGGGCGGCGTTGGCCGGTGAGCCGGTGCCGGTGGACGGCGGGGACCGCCTGCTTCTGCCGCCGCCCTCGTCGATCGCGTTGTTCCTGGTGCACCGCTGGCTCGACGGCCACTGCTGACCCGTTCCGCCCGCCGACCGTGTCCCGCGGGCCGTCGCCAGCGCGGGGTCCGGGCGAAGGCGATGTCGCCACTTCGCCGAACTTGCTCGGCCGGCCACTTCGCGCGTCCCAGGGAGGCGATTCGCCCGACTTGCCGCTCGCGCGGCAGGGTCTCTTTGAGATCTTGGAACGAAATGGCCCCCCTGGGGGCACTTTCGTTCCAAGATCTCGGGCCATTCTGAAGTGTGAAACCGGACTCCTGTCTGGTGGGAGTCCTCGCGCGGGTTCGCCCCCGCCCTCGGGTACTGGCTCGGCAGAGCCGCGGCCCCGGGCCGCCAAGCGCGGGGAGGCGGAGCGGTCCGGCTCAGACGGGCCGGTCCTGGCCCGGCTCGCGCCGGACTGGTCGGGCTGGGCTTGGGTCGGGCCGGGTCCGGCCCGGCGCCGTGCCGCGCCGGGCTGGGTCCCGCTCGCGCTGGGCCGGATCGAGCTGGGTCCGGCTGGGTCGGGTCGGGCTCGGGTTGGATCTGGCTCGCATCGGGGTGGGCCGGATGAGGCGGCTCGGGACAGGGCGGAGACGCGGTCCCGGCCCGGACCGTCGTTGCCGCGGCGGTCTCGGGCCGGGAACACGGGCCGTCGTGGCCGGGTGAGGCGTGGAGCACGGCGGGGGAGCCGGTCCGGCCACGACGGACGTCAGCGGCCGGTCATCCGCCGTCCCAGCGGTAGGGGTGGCCGGGGGTGGGCTCGTCGATGGGCAGCACCTTGACCCGGTGCCGGCCGGCGCGGACCGCCCCGACGGCGGACAGCGCGCGGGCGAGCAGGAGGGCGGCGTCCCGGTCCTCGGCGTGGACGACCTGGCGGCGGGGCTCCGGGGCGCGGGTCTCGTCCCGCAGGCGACCCCCGTCGGCCCAGGCGGCGGCGATGTCGGCGTCGGCGGCGTTACGGATCTCGGTGCGGACGATCAGGAACCGCATGGTGTCCCCCGGAGACGGACGGATGCGCGGTGGAACTTCCACGTCACTCCATGCGTCATCGTACGCCCGCGCCTCGTCCCAGCAAGTGAAACCGGCCGGCTCGTCCGTTCGGGGGATCCCAGGTCAGCACGGTTGTCCGGGGTGGACATGCGAGGGGGCCGCCGGCATGACGCCGACGGCCCCCGGGCACTCGCCGGATCAGTTCAGGTCGAACTGGCCGTTCTTCGCTCCGGCGATGAAGCCGAGCCAGCCGGCCCGGTTGAACAGCAGCACCGGCCCGCTCGGGTCCTTGCTGTCGCGCAGCGCCATGGTCGCCGGCCCGGTGCCGAGCGGCGCGACCTCGACGCAGTTCGAGGTCTGGCTGCGGGTGCTCTTGCGCCAGGCGGCGCCGGCGAGGTGCCCCGAGCGGGCGGTGGTGCTGTGGCGGATCTCGTTCATGGTGTCCTGCTCCTGGTGAGGTGCTCCGATGGGGAACGAGCGACGCCGCCGCCGGACGGCGTCCGGCGGGATCACCGTTCCGTCGTGAGGCGCCCCGAGTCCCGGCGACGCTGGGTCGGCGCCGTTGCCGGCCCGTGCGCCACGGTGGACTCGACTGCCGTGCCGGTCAGCCGTCCCGTCGCCTCGATCAACCAGGAGAGGGTGTCCGATGCGGAGAGTGCTGACGAGCATAGCCACTCGTACACCACTTTATAGCGATTTAGGGTGTTTGCCTCGGTCGACATGACGTCGGTGAACCCACTTTCGATCGCCAACGTCTCCGGATCGAGGGGATCGGCGAACCGATAGAGCGAGAAGGCGGTCGGCGGAAGGTACCAGTCGCCCACCCGGGTGTCCCGCAGCAGCAGCCGCAGCTCCACGTTCGGCAGTCCGGCCAGGTCGCACAGGTGGGCGAGCTGCTCGCGCAGCACCTCCGGCGGTCCGGCCCGCCGGCCGAGCGCGGCCTCCTCCAGCACCGCGGTGTACCGGGGGACGTGGGTCAACAGAGACTGGCGCGCCTGCCGGGCGGCCACCTCCGTCTCCGGGTCCTCCGGCTCCGGGTCGCCGGCCTGGTCGGCCACCCGGGCCGCGGAGAGGATCCGGTGCCGGGCGTACCCCGGGGTCTGCAACAGCCCGGGCACCAGCACCGGGTTGTACTCGCAGATCTCTGCGCAGCCCGCCTCCAGCTCGGCGAAGGCACGCTGCTGCTGGGTCATCACCGGGAAGTTGCGCAGCCAGCCCCGCATGTCGCCGGCCTCGTGGGTGATCCCGGTCAGCTCCGCGCGCTGCTCGTCGTCGGCGCCGTAGAGCGTCAGCAGCACGTCGACGTCGTCCGGGTCGGGGCGGCTGCGGCCGTTCTCCAACCGGGACAGCTTGGATGCGGAGGCCCAACCGATCCGCTCGATGACCTGGTCACCGGTGAGACCGGCTTGTTCGCGGAGCCGGCGCAGCTCGGTGCCGAGGCGGCGGCGACGCAGGAACGGGCCTGGTGCGGCAGGAGGCACGGCGTCCTCTTTCCCGTCGACCGTCGCGAGACGCGACGGTAACTGTATGGAATTCGCCCCCCACGGCCAGTATGGACGGCGCGACCGGTGTCGGCGGGTCCGGCAAGGGCGTGTCACGAGACAAAAAGAGGACTCTGGAGAGCGCCTACACGCGGCGCCCGCCCCCGACGCGCCCGCGGGCGCACCCCTGCCGGAGGGAACCGATGCGCACCGTCCTGCGCCGCCCCGACTTCCGCCTGCTCTTCGCCGCGATGGTGGCGAGCATGGCGGCGGAGTCGATCCTGCTGCTCGCCCTGGCCGTCTGGGTGAAGGACCTGACCGGCTCGGACAGCCTGGCCGGGGCGACTCTCTTCGCCGTGATCGCGCCGATGGCGTTCGCCCCGCTGGTCGGCTGGGTGGTCGACCGCTACCGCCGCCGGCCCTTCTTCGTCGCCGCCAACCTGGTCGCCGCCGTGCTGCTCGGCCCGCTGCTCACCGTGCGGGACCGGTCCGACGTGTGGGTCATCTACCTGGTGGCCGCGCTCTACGGCTTCTCCTCGATCACGGTGACCGCCGTGCTCAACGGGCTGATCCGCAACCTGGTGCCGGCCGACCTGCTGGCCGACGCGAACGGCGCGCTGCAGACCGTCCGGCAGGGGCTGCGGCTGGTCGGGCCGCTCGCCGGGGCCGGCATCTACGCCGCCGTCGGCGGCTGGCTGCTGGTGACCCTGTCCATGGGCGGGTTCCTCGCCGCCGCGGCGGTGGTCGGTCTGCTCCGGGCGGACGAGAGCGTGCCGCCGGACCCGGGGCGCCGCTGGTCGGCCGGGGTGGGCGCCGGGCTGCGCCACCTGGCCCGCCAGCCGGCGCTGCGCCGGGCGCTCGTCGGCTACGGGCTCGGCTCGTTGGTGATGGGCTTCACCGAGTCACTGATCTTCGCGTACGTCGATCTGGGCCTGCGCCGCGACGCCGCGTTCGTCGGCGTGCTGGTCATGGTGCAGGGCGTCGGCGGCCTGATCGGCGGCGTGCTGTCGGCCGCGGTGGTCCGCCGGCTCGGTGAGCTGGGCGCGCTGGCCGCCGGGGTGACGTTCTTCGGCCCGGCCGCGCTGGCGCTGGCGTACCCCCGGCTCTGGCTCGGGGTGGTGGCGCTGCTGCTGGCCGGCGTCTCGCTGCCGCTGACCATGGTGGGGCTGCACACGCTTGTCCAACGCCGGACGCCGCCGGCGCTGCTGGGTCGGGTCACCGCCGCGTCGAAGGCGCTGATCAGCGGGCCGCAGGCGATCTCCATCGGGACCGGCGCGCTGCTCGTGGGGGTGTTCGACTACCGGCTGCTGTTCGCCCTGGTCGGGGCGGTCACCACGGCGGCCGGTCTCTACCTCTGGCAGGGGCGGAGGCTCACCCCGCCGGGCGCCGGCCCGGCCCGCGTGCCGGGGCCCCGACGGCCGCTCGACGACGAGATGCTCGCCACCACCGACCGGCGCCGCATCCGCTGAGCGGACGACGAGCGGCCGCACCCGACGGGGTGCGGCCGCTCGGCAGGTCCGCTCCGGTCAGCCGGGGAGCGCGGCGAGGTGCTGCTTCACCTGGTTGATCGACGGGTTGGTCAGGGCGCTGCCGTCGGCGAAACGCAGCGTCGGCACGGTCTGGTTGCCGCCGTTGACACCCATCACGAACTCCGCGGCGGCGGTGTCCTGCTCGATGTCGACCACCTCGTACGCGATGCCCTCCCGGTCGAGCTGCGACTTCAGCCGGTGGCAGTAGCCGCACCACGGGGTGGAATACATCGTCAGCATGGTCTGGTCCTCCAAGGGTGGCTCGTCGCCCGGTCCGATCAGGCCAGGCTAACCGCTGCAACGTCGGACGGGGCTGGGATGATTCCCTGCTGTGGGGGTTCACTCAGCGGCGGAACGGGTGCTGACCGGGCTGGATCCGGAGCAGCGGTCCGCGGTCACCGCCCCGGCCGGCCCGGTCTGCATCCTGGCCGGCGCCGGCACCGGCAAGACCCGGGCGGTGACCTCGCGGATCGCCTACCGGGCGCTGACCGGCGACATCGCCGCCCGGCACGTGCTGGCGGTCACGTTCACCGCCCGCGCCGCCGCCGAGATGCGGAGCCGGCTCGCGGTGGCCGGGGTGGGCGGCGTCCAGGCGCGCACGTTCCACGCGGCGGCGCTGCGCCAGGTCCGCTACTTCGCCCCCCGGTTGCTGGCCGGGCGGGCCATGCCGGAGTTGCTGGACAGCAAGGTGCGGGTGGTCACCCTGGCCGCCGCCAAGGTGGGCCTGCGCGCCGACCGGGCCGCCGCCCGCGACCTCGCCGCCGAGATCGAGTGGGCCAAGTCGTCCCTGGTCGAGCCGGACGAATACGCGGTGGCCGCGGCGAAGGCGCTGCGCGAGACGCCGTACGAGCCGGCCCGGGTGGCCGAGGTGTTCACCGCGTACGAGCGGCTCAAGCGCGGCAACGGGGTGATCGACTTCGAGGACATGCTGCGCGCCGCGGTGTGGGGGATCGAGGAGCACCCCGATGTGGCCGAGCAGGTGCGCAACCAGTACCGCCACTTCGTGGTCGACGAGTACCAGGACGTCAACCCGCTCCAGCAGCGGCTGCTGGACGTCTGGCTCGGCGGCCGGGACGACCTGACCGTGGTCGGCGACGCCAGCCAGACGATCTACTCGTTCACCGGCGCGACCTCGTCCTACCTGGTCGACTTCCCGCGCCACCACCGGGGCGCGACGGTGGTCCGGCTGGTCCGCGACTACCGCTCCACCCCACAGGTGGTCGGCCTGGCCAACGCGGTGATCTCGGCGGCCCGGGGCGCGGAGGCGCGGCTGCGGCTGGAGCTGCACGGCCAGCGCCGGCCCGGCCCCGAACCGGAGCTGCGGATCTTCACCGACGAGCCGGCCGAGGCTAACGCCGTCGCCGCCCGCTGCCGGGCGCTGGTGACCGCCGGCACCCCGGCGCGGGAGATCGCGGTGCTGTTCCGCACCAACGCGCAGTCCGAGGCGTACGAGAAGGCGCTCTCCGAGGCCGAGGTGCCCTACGTGCTGCAGGGCGCGGAGCGGTTCTTCGAGCGGCCCGAGGTGCGCCAGGCGATGATCGCGCTGCGCGCCGCCACCCGCTCGGTGCCGGGGGAGACGCCGCTGAGGGCGGCCGTGGTGGAGGGGCTCGCCGCGGTCGGCTGGGCGCCGGACGCGCCCCCGGCCGGCGGCGCCGCGCGGGAACGCTGGGAGGCGCTCGCCGCGCTGGTCCAGCTCGCCGAGGAGTACGCCGCCACCCCCGAGGTGGTGCCGATCGGCGAGGCCGCCGCCGTGGAGCGGCAGGTGACGCTTGCCGGCTTCACCGAGGAGTTGGCCCGGCGCGCCGCCCAGCAGCACGTGCCCACCGTCGAGGGCGTGACGTTGGCGTCGCTGCACTCGGCCAAGGGCCTGGAGTGGGACGCGGTGTTCCTGGTCGGGCTGGCCGAGGGCACGCTGCCCACCTCGTACGCGAAGACGCCGGAGCAGGTCGAGGAGGAACGGCGGCTGCTCTACGTGGGGATCACCCGGGCCCGGGAGTGGCTCTGGCTGTCGTACGCGGCGGCGCGCTCGCCCGGCGGACGGGCCCGTCGGCCGTCCCGCTTCCTGCCCCAGCTCGACCGTTCCGGCGGCGGCGAGCGGGCCGGCGGCACGGGTCCGGTCCGCAAGGCCGAGCGGCGGCGACCGCAGGTGGTCTCCTGCCGGATCTGCGGCGCGACGCTGCTCGCCGGGGCGGACCGGAAACTCGGCCGCTGCCCGACCTGCCCGTCGGACCTGGACGAGGAGCTGTACGAGCGGCTGCGCGAGTGGCGGCAGCGGGTGGCCGGCGCGCAGAAGGTGCCGGCCTATGTGGTCTTCACCGACGCCACGCTCACCGCGCTGGCCGAGCGGAAGCCCGGACGCGTCGAGGATCTGGTCGCGATCGCCGGGATCGGGCCCCGGAAAGTGGGGCTTTACGGCGATACGGTGCTGGCCCTGGTGGCCGGGGCGACGGTGGACGACGTCTGCCCGCAGAAAAGTTTCTAAATCTGGCCGTAAATCGTTTGCCCTCCCCCGAGGGCGAGGAATAGCCTCAGGACACACCTCGAAGCGGCGCTGTTCTGGCTGCTCACGGGGGATGAGTCCATGGTCGGCACGAGGAAGGTCAGGGAGGTGGCACCAATGGAGATCTACATCTACGAGCGTCCGGCGGCGATGCCAGCTGCCGGCGTTCCCCTGTCGTCCGTCCGGGTGGCCCTTGCCGCTCGACCGTGGGCTCCGCAGGCGCACCAGGTCCAGGTTCAGGCCGAGCTGAACCTGACCGTCGCGCCGATCAACGGGGTCGACGGGACCAGTGGCTTCACGGGCATGGGCATCGGCGCCGACAAGCGCACTGATGTCCGCGGCGTTCCACCTCGAGGTAGACCGGTCTGATCCACAGACCACCGGCTCACCTCGAGGCCGCGGAACCCGCACACCGGGATCCGCGGCCTCAGTTTTTTTGTACCGCCGTCGTACGTCGGAAATGCGATCCACGAGATCGAAGTGAGAGAGAGGTGACCGGAGGATGAGTCTGGCGTTGGCCCCACTCGACGTGAGCGTCGAGGTGGAGGCGAACCTGCCCTGCCGGAAGTTCGACCCCGACCTGTGGTTCTCCGACTCGCCCGCCGAGCTCGAGCTGGCCAAGTCGCTCTGCGGGGACTGCCCGCTGCGCGTCGAGTGCCTGGCCGGGGCGGTGGAGCGAGCCGAGCCCTGGGGCGTCTGGGGCGGCGAGATCTTCGAGCGTGGCGCGGTCGTCCCGCGCAAGCGGCCCCGTGGCCGTCCGCGTAAGGAGGACCTCGCCCGCGACGCGCAGCTCCGGGTCGAGGCGGAGGCGCGACTGGCGGCCAGCGGGCTGTCCGAGTCGCGTAGCGCCGTCCGGCTGGCAGCCTGACACACCTACGTTCCGAGACCGACCGATGCCGGTGTCCCTCCACCGGCCGACCTGAGAAGAGAAACCCGATGCTGCACCTGCCGAACGGAACCGAGATGCAACTACTCCACGAAGCGTTGTCGAGGGCTCGAATGCCCCGGCCTCAGGCCGGTCGCACCACCACGAGCACTGAGGCAACCCGTTCCGCCCGTACCGTAGCGATGCGGGGTCGCGGCCAGTCGGCCCGCGACCTGGGCGTTCTCTAGATCGACCAATAAGGAGGGGGCGGTGACCGAACGGTCACCGCCCCTTCGGCGTGCTTCGCGCTCAGGCCACCGGGGCGAAGCCGGGCAGCCAGCGCTCCAGGATCGCCCGGTAGGACGCCTTCGCCTCCAACTGGCAGAGCACCCCGATCGACCCCAGCGTCACCCGGTGGATCATCAGGTAGGACGGCGGCAGGTTGAGCTGCCGGCTGAGCTGGTAGGCGGCCGAGCGGGGGCTGGCCAGCCGGGCCGCCTCGGCCCGCAGCCAGGCCCGGGTGAACCGGAACTCGTCGGCCGCGATCGGCTCCAGCATCGGCCGGAGGAAGTCGAGCACCGCCGGGGCGTCGATCGACTCGTTCCGGCCGACGAAGCCCTCGTCGCGCAGCCCGTCCACCACGCCGTCGGCGTCGCCGCGCAGCGCGAGCGCGGCGATCCGGCCGATGGGCTCCGGCGTGCCCTCCGGCATGCGGGCGACCGCGCCGAAGTCGATCACGCCGAGCCGGCCGTCCGGCAGCAGCCGGAAGTTGCCCGGGTGCGGGTCGGCGTGCAGCAGCCCGGCCCGCTCCGGCGCGGAGAGGTGCAGCTCGGCCATCAGGCGGCCGGCCTCGTTCCGCTGCTCCTCGGTGCCCTCCCGGATGATCTCGGACAGCGGGATGCCCTCGACCCATTCGGTGATCAGCACCCGGGGCGCGGCGTCGAGCACCTCGGGGATGAAGATGTCCGGGTCGTCGGCGTACGCGGCGTGGAAGGTCCGCTGCGACTCGGCCTCCAGCTCGTAGTCCAGCTCCTCGGTGATCCGCTCGCGCAGCTCGGCGAGGAGCGGTTTGACGTCCAGCCCCGGTTGGATGGCGCGGAACATGCCGCCCAGGCGGGAGAGCTGCTTGAGGTCGGCGAGCAGGGCGTCGCCGGCTCCCGGGTACTGGATCTTCACGGCCACGTCCCGGTGCCGCGGGCCACCGTTGGGCCCGTAGCCCGGGTCGCGCCACACCGCCCGGTGCACCTGGCCGATGCTGGCCGCGGCGGCCGGGACGTCGTCGAAGGAGACGAAGCGGTCACGCCAGTCCGGCCCGAGTTGCTCGGCGAGCACCTTGTGCACGGTTGCCACCGGCAGCGGCGGGGCGGCCTCCTGGAGCTTGGTGAGCGCCTGCCGGTAGGGCGCGGCGATCTCGTCGGGCAGCGCCGCCTCGAAGACCGACAGGGCTTGGCCGAACTTCATCGCCCCGCCCTTGAGCTGCCCGAGGACGCTGAACAACTGCTCGGCGGTGCGCTGCTGGATCTCGGCGGAGATGACGTCGGACGCGAGCCCGGTGACCCGCTTGCCCATGCCGAGGACGGTTCGACCGGCGAATCCGAGCGGCAGGGCGGCGAGTTTGGCGGTGCGGGACACGGCCCGCCGCGGGATGTCGGTCACCCGACCATTGTTACCGACGGGAGGGGCCCGCTGCTGCCGTGCGGCCTTCAGCGGGCGGGCCCGACCGGATCGGGCGACGCCCGCAGCAGTCGCACGAGGGGTGCGGGGACCATCGTCGGCGCCGGAGACGGCCGGGGCCCCGGACCTCCACCGCCGCACCGAGCGTCTCCGGGGTGCCGCCGTCCACCTGGGCCAGCGCCTCGGCCGCCGCGAGGGCCGCCGCGGCGAGCCGGGTGCTGACCGTGCAGGTCCGTTCGCCGCCGTCGGCGGCGAGCTGGGCGGCGAGCGCCGGCCAGTCCGCGTCCCGGTCGGTGCGGTGCAGGTCGAGGCAGCGCAGGCAGGGGCCGGCGGGCGGGCGCACCAGTGGTCCGACCACCGGCACCCCGCCGCGCAGGTCGAGCAGCAGGTGCGGCTGCCGGCGGCGGGCGTGACCGGCGGCGAGCAGTTCGGCCGGGCGATCCACGCCGAGCTGCACCACCAGGTCGGGTCGGGCGGTCCGCAGCGGACCGGTGGCGGTGCCCGGGGCGCACCGGTCCAGCGCCGCCCGGAGCGCCGGGGCCAGCGGCCGGCCGAGCTCCGCGCCGGACAGGCCGGTCCCGACCAGGTCGCCGGCGCGGACCGGGCCGGACAGATCGGGTACGACGTGCCCGATCCCGGCCTGGGCCAGCGCGACGGCGACCGCCGCGCCGAGCCGGCCCGAGCCGGTGACCAGCACCCGGGCGCACCGGCGACGGCGCAGCAGCCGGGCCGGCGTGCCGGGGAGCTGGGGGGTGCCCAGGGCCAGGGCGTCGGCCTCCGCGACCAGTCGGGCCCGGAGCGGTCCGGCGAGGTCGCGGGGGAGCAGCGTCTGCGCCGGTACGACCAGGCCGGCGATGCGGAGCGCGTCGAGCAGGGCCCGTGCCTCGTCCGGCGGAACTCGGGCGGCGCGGGCCGCGGCCAGCACGGCTCGCTCGCTGCGGGTGCCGTCGAGCAGGTCCAGCAGGTGGGTGGTGCCCGGGGTGGAGACCTCCAGCAGCACCGCGGGCCCGGGTTCCACGCCGAGCTGGAGGGTGCGCCGGTCGCGCCACAGCCGGACGAGGCCGGGCAGCAGGGTGGGACGGATGAGTGGCGTCGGCTGGGTCACACCACGAATGGTGACCGTGTCCGCGCGCTCCGTCGTTCGTTGTCCACAGGCGCGTCGCGCCATGGCCAGGCTTGTCCACAGGACATCACCGGTTTTCCACAACCGGCGAGTAACCGTGTCGGATACGCGACGGGGGAGGGGCGGCCGCCGGCCGCCCCTCCCCCGAGCGAGCCCGGACGGGTCAGACCTTGGCCTTGCCCAGGATGCGGTTCACTGTTGTGCCGCACACCGGGCACTTGCCCTTGGCCATGTTCATGCCGGTCTTCGAGACCTCCACGTGCCCCTCGAAGTCCCGCTTCTCCTTGCACTTGACGCAGTAACCGTTGTAGGTCTGGGCCTGGTCGGCCACGGTAGCCTCCTCGTCTCGTCCGCCGGAGGTGCCCGGCGGGTCTCCCTGCGACGGGCCACGCGTGGCGCCGGCGCCGGGGGTTCTCCGCGATCAGTCACCTGATCGTGGTTGGCGGACCCTACCCAGGTCTGGGCGGTTCCATGTCAGCTGCACGCCGACTCTGTGAGCAAGTCGACGGCAAGAGTGTGCACGCCGAGTAACGTCGGATAAGTCAGTTTCGCGAGGACACGCCGGTTAAATACGCTCAGCTCCCCTTCGCGTGACCCCCGTGTCGAGGACCCGTCGTAGATCATTTAACGTGGCAGGTGGCCCGCCGGTGATGGTCAACTATCGCCGCAAAGAAATTTTTCGGGACTCCTTACCACCAATCGCCATTTTCCGGGCGCGTGTCGTCGTGTTGACTCTTGCGGACTCCTGGTCAGTACGCATTACCTTTCCTTCGTGACAGTCAACCGAGGCTGCGCGGCGCGGTAATGGCCGTGGTGCGGAAGCCGGTCGTCGAGGTGCGGCGCAGTCAGCGTCGGCGACGCACGGTGTCCGCGTACCGGGACGGTGAGCGCGTGGTCGTGCTCATCCCGGACCAGTTCTCCCGCGCCGAGGAGAGCGAGTGGGTCGACCGGATGCTGGCCCGGTTGGCAGCCCGGGAAGGGCGTTTCGCCCGATCCGACGCCGAGTTGCTGGCTCGGGCCTGCCGCCTGATCGCGCTCTACCTGCCGGAGCACGGATCCGCCGCCGAGCCGGCGAGCGTGCGCTGGGTGACCAACCAGAACGGCCGCTGGGGCTCCTGCACCCCGGCCGACCGCACCATCCGCATCTCGCACCGGATCCAGGACATGCCCGACTGGGTGATCGACTACGTGCTCCTGCACGAGTTGGCGCACCTGATCGTTCCCAGTCACAACACCGCGTTCTGGTCGCTGGTGGCCCGCTACCCGAAGGCCGAGCGGGCCCGCGGCTACCTGGAGGGCGTGGCCGCCACCGCCGGCATCTGACCCCGCCCCGCCCGTCGATCATGAAGTTGGCCTGACGTCTCGCCCCTTTTGTCGCGGCCAACCTCATGGTCGACCTCCGAGTGGGGGCTACGTGCGGTGGTGGGGGCTAGGGTCGGCGGATGGTCCGACGTGTGGTGGTGGCGTTGCTCGGCCCGGTGACCTGGTCGCCGCCCGGGATCGAGTCGGCGCGGTGGCGGACCGCCCTCGCGGAGGACGTGGTGGACCTGCTGGCCACGCTGAACGAGGTGGAGACCGCGGTGGCCGTCACGCCGGCCGACCGGTGGCTCGCCGACGCGGTGGTCTGGCCCGGCACCACCGTGTACGAGGTGCCCGAGCCCACCCCGAACGCGGTCCTCGCCGCGCTCGCCGGCTTCGACCAGGCGGCCGTGGTAGCCGCCGACGCGCCCGACGTGCCCGGCCTGACGCTCGGCAAGCTGCTCCGGCCGCTGTCCAGCCGCCCGGTGGCGGTCGCCCCCGTGGAGGGGAGCGGACCGGGCCTGCTCGGGATGGCCGCGCGCCTGCCCGCACCGGAGTGGCTGCCGGGGCTGGACCTGGACACGACCGCCCCGGCCGAGGTGCGGGCCGCGGCGCCCCGGCCCGGCGACGTGGCGGTCACCGCCGGTTGGCGTCGCCTGCGCGGGCCGGCCGACCTGGGCGCCCTCGACCCGGCCTTCGAGGGCTGGGACGCGACCCGGGCACTGCTCTCCGGCCACCCCGGCTGACCGTTCGTCGTCCGTGCGCCGCGCCGGCGCGGCGGTCCGTCCGCGTCGTCGCGGAACGCGTCGGGGCCCGCACGGAGAAACCGTGCGGGCCCCGACCGGCGTCTCCGGGATCAGGACTGCTTGCCGTCGTCCTCGCCCGGGGTCGGCTCCTCCGGCCCGCCCGGGGCGGAGAAGTCGAAGTTCGCCAACTCGTCGTCGAGGTCGGTGGAGGTCGCCGCGAACGCCTCGGGGGCGGCGAAGTCGTCGTCCGACGGGAGCAGGTCGGGGTGACCCCACACCGCGTCCCGCCCGGCGATGCCACGCTGCTCGGTGAGCGCCGCCCAGAGCACCGTCGCCTCGCGCAGTCGGCGCGGTCGCAGTTCCAGCCCGACCAGGGCGGCGAACGTCTGCTCGGCCGGACCGCCGGCGGCCCGGCGGCGACGGAACGCCTCGCCGAGGCTCACCACGTTGGGCAGGCGGTCGCCGGCGGCGCTGTCCACCACGTGGCAGACCCAGCCCTCGACCAGGGCGAGGACGGTCTCCAGCCGGGCCAGCGACGCCTTCTGCGCCGGGGTGTCCTCGGGGGTGAAGATGCCCTCCAGGGCGATCGCCTGCATCGACTCCGGGTCGGTCGGGTCGACCCGGCCCATCGCCTCCTCGATCGCCTCCCGGTTGACCCGGATGCCTGCGGCGTAGTTCTCCACCGCGGTGAGCACGTGCCCGCGCAGCCACGGCACGTGCTGGAAGAGCCGCTGGTGGGCGGCCTCGCGCAGGGCCACGTAGAGGCGGACCTCGTCCTCCGGCAGCTCCAGGCCCTCGCCGTACGCCTTGATGTTGGCCGGGATGAGCGCGGCGGCGCCGGCGGGCCCCAGCGGCAGGCCGATGTCACCGGCGGAGAGCACCTCGGCGGCGAGCGAGCCGAGCGCCTGGCCGAGCTGGCCGCCGAAGAGCGCGCCGCCCAGCGTGGCGACCATCGACTGCATCGGGCCGAGCTGGGCGCGTGCCTCCTCCGGCACCAGATCACCCATCGCGCCGACCATCCGGCTGGCCACCGGGTCGCAGAGCTTGCGCCACACGTCGAGCGTCTTGAAGATCCACTCGTTGCGGTTCCAGGCGACCGAGGAGCGGATGCCGGAGGGCCACGAGGTCGCCGGTTCCAGCCAGAGGTCGGCGATCCGGAGCGCCTCCTCCACCGCGTTGCGCTCGAACGGCGAGACCGCCGGGTCGCCGGACGCGGCGAGCTGGCTCGCGGCGACCTGCCGGGCGAGGTCCCAGTTGACCGGCCCGCTGCCCGGCGCGGACAGCAGGTGCTGCAACTGCGACATGAACTGCTGCATCTGCGCGGGATCGTTGGGGTCTGGTGGTTGACCACCCGGGAGCGCGAAGCCGAACGGAATATCAGGCACGACCTCTACGGTACGCGGGCCCCGCCGCAGGTCGTGCTCGTCGGCGTTGCGCTGAGGGCGAAGTCCGTCGGTGACCGCGCCGGACGGCGGGGCACGGATCGGTACGCTCTGGCGCATGAGACGTCGCGGCGTGACCGTCCTGCTCGGTGCCCTGCTCACCGCCCTGCTCAGCGTCGGCGTGCTGAGCGTGCCCCTGCCGTACGTGGTGCTCGGCCCCGGCCCGACCGTCAACACGCTCGGCAGTGAGAACGGCAAGGAGGTCATCCAGGTGACCGGCCGCGCGACCTCCAGCTCCGCCGGGCAGCTCCGGCTCACCACGGTCGGCGTGCAGCCCACGGTCCGGCTCCGGTCGGCGCTGGCAGGTTGGTTCTCCTCGGACGAGGCGGTGGTGCCGCGGGAGCTGGTCTACCCGCCGGGCGAGTCGCAGGAGGAGGTCGAGAAGCGCAACGCGGAGGACTTCCAGAACTCGCAGACCAGCGCCGAGACGGCGGCCCTGCGCGAGTTGGGCTACCCGATCAGGGTGCTGGTCAAGACCGTCACGCCGGGCGGTCCGTCGGTGGACGCGCTGCGGGCCGACGACCAGCTCACCTCGGTCGACGGCACGCCGGTGACGAGCGCGGCCAAGCTCACCGAGCTGATCCGGGCCAAGCCGGCCGGGACCGCGCTGAGGATCGGCTACACCCGGGGCGGCGCCCCGGGCACCGCCACGGTGACCAGCCGCGAGCAGGACGGCCGCCCGCGCATCGGGGTGGAGATCGACCAGCAGCAGCCGCACCCGTTCACCCTCAAGATCGATCTCGGGGACATCGGCGGACCGAGCGCCGGCCTGATGTTCACCCTGGGCATCATCGACAAGCTGGAGCCGGCGGACCTGACCGGCGGGAAGATCGTCGCCGGCACCGGGACCATCGACGACGAGGGCCGGGTCGGCCCGATCGGCGGCATCGCGCAGAAGTTGGTCGGCGCCAAGGAGGCCGGCGCGAAGGTCTTCCTGGTACCTGCGGACAACTGCGCCGAGGCGGTCCGTAACCCGCAGCCGGATCTGCCGTTGCTCCGGGTGGCGACGCTCGACGACGCGCTCAAGGCGCTGGAGACGCTGCGCGCCGGGGGGCAGCCGACGCGCTGCTGAGCAGGACCGGTCATCGGCCCCGGGCGATCGTGACGTGACCTTGACCCGACGTGTTCAGGAACACCCCGTACTCTTGGGTGCCTGGTCGGAGCCGATCACCTCAAACGTGCGGAGCCAATAGTGGTCATGCGTAGCAGTCCCCTGCCGAGGATGAGTCGACGCGGGCGCGTCACCATCGGGGTCCTGGTCGGGGTGTTCGTGCTGTTCACCCTGCTCGGTTGGGGGGTCAACGCCTGGACCGACTGGCTCTGGTTCGACGAGGTCCGCTACACCCAGGTCTTCACCGGCGTGCTCGCCACCCGGCTGCTGCTGTTCCTGGTCGTCGGGGTCGGCTTGGCGCTGATCGTCGGCGGCAACCTCTGGCTGGCCTACCGGCTGCGGCCCCGGATGCGTCCGCACTCGGCCGAGCAGGCCACGCTGGAGCGTTACCGGATGCTGCTGACCCCCCGGCTCGGCACCTGGATCGCGCTGGTCTCCGCCGTGATCGGGCTCTTCGCCGGGCTCTCCGCGCAGACCCGGTGGGCACAGTGGCTGCTGTTCCGCAACGGCGGCAACTTCGGCGTCAAGGACCCCGAGTTCGGCGTCGACGTCGGCTTCTACGTCTTCCAACTCCCGTTCTGGCGTTACGTGCTGGGCGTCGGCTTCACCGCGGTGGTGCTGGCCCTGCTCGGCGCGCTGGCCGTGCACTACATCTTCGGCGGCGTGCGCCTGCAGGGTGTCGGCGACCGGATGAGCAACTCCGCCCGCGCCCACCTGAGCACGCTGGTGGCCGTCTTCGTGCTGCTCAAGGCCGTTGCCTACGTGCTCGACCGGCGCGCCATGCTGCTGGAGTACAACGAGGGCGCCAAGCTCTACGGTGCCGGCTACGCCGACGTGAACGCGCTGCTCCCGGCGAAGGAGATCCTGGCCTGGATCTCCGTCCTGGTCGCGCTGGCGATCATCGTGTTCTCCAACGCGGTGATGCGGAACCTGGTCTGGCCCGGCATCTCGCTGGCCCTGCTGGGCGTCTCCGCGGTGGCGATCGGCGGGATCTACCCGTGGGCCGTGCAGACGTTCGAGGTGAAGCCGAGCGCCCGGGACAAGGAGGCGCCGTACATCGAACGCAGCATCAAGGCCACCAGGTCCGCGTTCGGTCTCGACGGCACGAAGACCACCGGGTACGCGGCGAGCAACCTCGTGCCACCGGCCAGCCTCGCCACCGACACCTCGGTGGTGCCCAACGTCCGGCTGCTCGACCCGCAGCTCGTCTCCGAGACCTACACCCAGTTGCAGCAGGTGCGCGGCTTCTACGACTTCGGCTCGAAGCTCGACATCGACAGGTACGCGGTCAAGGACAAGACCTCCGACTACGTGGTAGGCGTCCGGGAGATCAACTATGGCGAGCTGACCGACCAGCAGAGCAACTGGATCAACCGGCACACCGTCTACACCCACGGCTACGGACTGGTCGCCGCCCCGGCGAACCAGGTGGTCTGCGGTGGCCAGCCGTACTTCGTCTCCGGGTTCCTCGGCGAGAAGGCGCAGGAGGCGTGCTCCTCGCCGACCGAGGAGATCCCGGCCCAGCAGCCGCGGATCTACTACGGCGAGCGGATGGAACCCGACGACTACGCGATCGTGGGGCAGAAGGGCGACCGCAACGTCGAGTTCGACAGGCCCACCCAGACCGGCGGCGAGCAGTACTACACCTACAGCGGCGAGGGCGGCGTCAAGGTCGGCTCGTTCCCCCGGCGGCTGCTCTACGCGATCAAGGAGCAGGAGTCGAACTTCCTGCTCTCCGAGGCGGTCAACGAGAACTCGAAGCTGCTCTACGTGCGTAACCCGCGCGACCGGGTGGAGAAGGTCGCGCCGTTCCTCACCCTCGACGGCGACCCCTACCCGGCCGTGGTGAACGGCCGCGTCCTGTGGATCATCGACGGCTACACCACGGCGGCCACCTACCCGTACGCCGAGCGGGTCAACCTGCAGTCGGAGACCGCCGACGAGCTGACCGGCCGGGGCACGTTCCAGCTCGCCCGGGAGAACGTCAACTACATCCGTAACTCGGTGAAGGCGACCGTCGACGCGTACGACGGCACGGTCAAGCTCTACTCGTACGACGACAACGACCCGGTGCTGAAGGCATGGAACAAGGCGTTCGGCGGCGACCTGGTGCTGCCCAAGGGTGACATCCCGGCGGAGCTGGCCGAGCACTTCCGCTACCCGGCCGACCTGTTCAAGGTGCAGCGCAACCTGCTCACCAAGTTCCACGTCACCGACCCCGGCGACTTCTACTCCGGTCAGGACTTCTGGCAGGTGCCGAACGTGCCGGACGCGCCGGACAGCGGGCAGAAGCAGCCGCCCTACTACCTGTTCACCCAGTTCCCCGGGCAGGAGGGACCACGGTTCCAGTTGACCTCGGCGGTCACCCCGAACGGGCGGCAGAACCTCGCCGCGCTGGTCTCCGGCTCGTACGTGGACGGGCAGCCGCGCCTGGAGGTGCTGGAGCTGCCGGACCAGACCCGGATCTCCGGGCCGACCCAGGTGCACCAGCAGATGACGAACAACGGCGACATCCGGCAGCAGTTGAACCTGCTCTCCTCCAACCAGGCCCAGGTGCAGTACGGCAACCTGCTGTCGCTGCCGTTCGCCGACGGGATGCTCTACGTCGAGCCGGTCTACGTGAAGAGCAGCAGCCAGGACGCGTACCCGCTGTTGCAGAAGGTGCTGCTCTCCTACGGTGACGGCGGTTCGTACGTGGTGCTCGCCAACAACCTGAGCGACGGCATCAAGCAACTCGTCGAGCAGGGCAAGCGGGCCGGGTCGGGCACGCCGCCACCGCCGAGCGACGGCGGCGGCACGCCGCCGCCGTCCGGGGGCAACAACAACGCCACGCCGCCGCCGCTCACCGGCGAGCTGGCCGACGCGGCCGGCAAGGTGCAGAGCGCCATCGCCGAGGTCAAGGCCGCGCAGGCGTCCGGCGACTTCGAGCGGTACGGGCGGGCGCTGAAGGCGTTGGACGAGGCGATGGCCGCGTTCCAGCAGGCCCAGGCGGCGGCGAACGGCTCGGCGAACCCGGCGCCCTCGGGCAGCGCGTCCCCGTCGGCGTCGGCCTCGCCGTCACCGAGCGGCTGACGCGGGCCGGTCACCCCGTTTTGCGCCTCGCCGTGCCGGTGCGCTACGGTTAACGAGCCGACGCGGGGTGGAGCAGCTCGGTAGCTCGCTGGGCTCATAACCCAGAGGTCGCAGGTTCAAATCCTGTCCCCGCTACTCGTGACGAAGGCCCCGGAGTTCGCTCCGGGGCCTTCGTCGTTTCCGACCCGTCGGAATCGGAATCGGGGACCCGGCTGATCTCCACGATCCGGGTGCGATAGGCTGTACATACCGACGCGGGGTGGAGCAGCTCGGTAGCTCGCTGGGCTCATAACCCAGAGGTCGCAGGTTCAAATCCTGTCCCCGCTACGAGATCGCGAAGGGCCCGGAGGAAACTCCGGGGCCCTTCGCCATATCCGGATCTTTCCGTCCCGTCCGGCGTGCCCCGGTTGCGCGCCTCGGCGAGGATGGGGGCATGGCTGGATGGAACAGATGGTGGGGCCGCCTGGGCGCGGTCATCGGTACGGTCGTGCTCTCGGTCTTCGTGCCGGTCGCGGCCTGGGCGTCGACCGGCACCGGCGAGATCGTGGTGGAGGCCGCGCGGCGACGCTCCCGGGGCGGTGGCTTCGGCGTCCTTGGCCTGCTCTGCTGCCTCGTGGTGGTCGGCGGGATCGTGTTGCTGGTGCTGATGTTGATGCGCAACCGGCGTAACCGCCCGCCGCGCTGACGCGGTCGTCAGGTGTTGAGCGGGGGCCCCTCCTCTACCGAACGCGTGGAGAAGGGGCCCCTCCTCACCCGCCCGCGAGGGCGGCGTTGGCCCGGGCGATGAACCGTGAGGTGGCGGTGCGGGCGCCGGCCCGCTTGCCGCGGATGCTCTCGGCCGCGTCGATCAGCAGGGTCCGCACCGCGGCGTGCCCCTGCGGCGGCGGCGCGGGCGCCGGGCCGGCCAGGTCGTCCAGCTCCGCGCCGAGAGCCACCACCCGCTTCTCGGCCCGGTCGGTCACCCCGTCGGCCACGTAACTGCGGACCTGGGTGCTCGGGTTCAGCCCGCGTTCCACGCCGAGGATCCGGCCGGCGGCCACGTTCGTGGTCAGGAAGTTGAGCACGTCCACCACCACGCCCGGGTGGCGGGTGCCGTGGAAGCCGGCCCAGTACATCGACGCCCGCGGCCACTGGGCGGCCGGCGTGCCCGGGAACGCGACCGCGCCCAGGTCGTCCTCGGTCAGGCGTTGCAGCTCCGGAAGCTGGTGCGACCAGGCGAAGGACGCCGCGGTGTGTCCGGTGACCACGAGCTGACGGGCCAGCTCGCCGGTGTCCGCCTGCTCCACCAGGGCGGCGCTCGGGGTGGCCCGGTCGAAGCGGGCGACCTCCCAGAACTCGAACCAGGCGAGCAGCTCGGCCGAGCTGAAACCGAGCTGCCGGCCCTGGTACAGCTCGCTGCCCTGGCCGCGCAGCCACAGCCAGAGCGCCCGGTAGTCACCGGAGGGGTCCATGGTGCCGGCCACCCGGTTGCCGGAGGCCCGGGTGACGCGGGCCGCCCAGCGGGCGTACTCCTTCCAGGACATGCCGGTGCGCGGCTCGGGCTGGTCCAGCCGGCGCAGCAGGTCACGGTTGAAGACGAGCGCCGCGTTGGTCTCCGCCGCGGGCACCGCCACGGTCCGCTCGCCCACCCGGCCGTAGCGGGCCAGTTGCTCCGGCAGGCCGCGCAGGTCGAGCCGGTCGTCGGTGGTGTGCCGGGTGAGGTCGAGCAGGATGCCGCGCCTGTCGTACTCGGTGAGCAGGGTGTCGTCGATCTGGAACAGGTCGGGCACGTTGCCGCCGGTGGCCTGGGTGGCGAGCCGGTCGTAGTAGCCGGTCAAGCCCTGCCAGGTGATCCGGAAGCTGACCCGGGGGTTCTGCTGGGTGTAGAGGCGCAGCGCCTGCTCGGTGGCCTGGGCGCGGCGGGTGCCGCCCCACCAGAACACGGACAGCTCGATCGGGCCGTCGTCGGTCGCGCCCTCGTCCTCCGCCCGGCTGCACCCGGCCAGCCCGCCGCCGAGCCCGCCGGCCAGCAGCGGCAGGCCGGTGAGCGCGCCGAGGAACCGTCGCCGGTCGAGGCCGGGACGGGGGACGGACCGCTGAGCGCGCACAGGTCTCTCCGATGATGGGCTGGACGGATCATTCCACCGGCCCCGGCCGGGGGTGTCAACGCCGGGTGGGACGGGCGGCGGGCGCGCCGGAGGACGTACCCGGGCCATGGTGTACTTACCGCCGTGGAACTTCTGCACTCGGGCAAGGTCCGGGACGTCTACGCCGACGGCGCGGACCTGATCCTGGTCGCCTCGGACCGCGTCTCCATCTACGACGTGGTGCTGCCGACCCCGATCCCGGACAAGGGCCGCCTGCTCACCGCGCTCTCGCTGTGGTGGTTCGAGCAGTTGTCGGACCTGGTGCCGAACCACGTCGTGTCCGCCACCGACGTGCCGGCGGAGTTCGCCGGCCGGGCGATCAGGTGCCGGCGGCTGGACATGGTGCCGGTCGAGTGCGTGGCCCGGGGCTACCTGACCGGCGGGGGCCTCGCCGAGTACGAGCGCACCGGCTCGGTCTCCGGCGTGCCGCTGCCCCGGGGCCTGGTGGAGGCGTCGATCCTGCCCGAGCCGATCTTCACCCCGTCGACCAAGGCGCCGACGGGCGAGCACGACGAGCCGATCACCTACGACCAGGTGGTCGACAAGGTCGGACCGGAGGTCGCCGAGCGGCTGCGGGAGATCACCATCGACGTCTACCGGCGGGGCGCGGAGATCGCCGCCGACCGGGGCATCCTGATCGCCGACACCAAGCTGGAGCTGGGCTGGGCGCCGGACAGCACGCTGGTCCTCGGCGACGAGCTGCTCACCTCCGACTCGTCCCGGTTCTGGCCGGCCGAGTCCTACCAGCCCGGCCGGGCCCAGTTCTCGTTCGACAAGCAGTACGTGCGGGACTGGGCCACCGAGAGCGGCTGGGACAAGCGCCCGCCCGCGCCGGAGGTGCCGGCCGACGTGGTCGAGGCGACCCGCGCGCGCTACGTCGAGGCGTACGAGAAGCTCACCGGCAACCGCTGGGACTGACCGGACGTCTAGTCTCGTCCGCATGGCGACGAGGCTTGTGCAGATCAACATGAAGGCCCGGGACGACGCCGCACTCGGCGGCTTCTGGGCGAAGGCGCTGGGCTGGGGCATCTCCAGCGAGGGGCCGGGCGTGACGAACCTCGAACCCGTGGGCCTCGTCTATCCCGACCCGGTCGCGGTCTGCATCGACCTCGTCGTCTCCACCGAACCCAAGGTGGGCAAGAACCGGGTGCACGTCGACCTGGCCACCACGTCGGCGGAGCATCAGGCCGAGTTGGTCGCGCGGTTGACCGAGCTGGGCGCGACGCCGGTCGACATCGGTCAGGGCGACGTCCCGTTCACGGTGCTGGCCGACCCGGAGGGCAACGAGTTCTGCGTGCTGGAGCCGCGCCCGATCTACCGGGACACCGGGCCGATCGCCGCGGTGGTGGTCGACTGCGCGGACCCGCGCGAGATGGCCCGGTTCTGGGGCCAGGCGACGGACTGGACCGTGCACGAGGTGACCGACCAGCACGCCTCGCTGCGTTCCGCCCAGGGTGTCGGCCCCTACCTGGAGTTCGTCCGCAACCCCGATCCGAAGACCGGGTGGAACCGGGTGCACCTCGACGTCCGCCCCTACCCGGGTGATGACATGGCGGCCGAGGCGGACCGGCTCCGGGCACTCGGCGCCACCGACGCCGACCTCGGCGGCACCGATGTCCGGTGGAAGGTCCTGATCGACACCGAGGGCAACGAGTTCTGCCTCCTCACCCCAGCCTGACCCCCGCCCCGCCCCGCCCCGCCCCGCCCCGCCCCGCCCCGCCCCGCCCCGCCCCGCCCCGCCCCGCCCCGCCCCGCCCCGCCCCGCCCCGCCCCGCCCCG
>NZ_JBITEP010000001.1:513592-571800 GCF_044455315.1 Micromonospora sp. NPDC051300
CCGCGATCTTGCACTTTCTGCCCCGACACAAGGGGCATTCAGGGCGAATCACGGACCGAAAGTGCAAGATCGCGGGAGCGGCGCAGCGGGGGGCGGGGGCGCGAGGGGAGGTCAGGCTTCCCAGTTCAGGGTGCGTTGGACGGCCTTGTGCCACTGGTGCAGCTCGTGGTCGCGGTGGGTGGGGTCCATGTCGGGCTCCCACTGGGCGTCGGAGCGCCACTTGTCCCGCAGGGTGGCCAGGTCGGGCCAGAAGCCGACGGCCAGGCCGGCCGCGTACGCCGCGCCGAGGCAGGTGGTCTCGGTGATCCGGGACCGCACCACAGGCACGTCGAGCACGTCGGCCAGGAACTGCATCAGCAGCGCGTTGCCGGTCATCCCGCCGTCCACCCGCAGCCGGCGCAGCGCCACGTCGGAGTCGGCGTTCATCGCGTCGACCACCTCGCGGGTCTGGAAGGCGGACGCCTCCAGCACCGCCCGGGCCAGGTGCCCCTTGGTGATGTAGCCGGTCAGGCCGGCGATCACGCCCCGGGCGTCGCTGCGCCAGTGCGGGGCGAACAGGCCGGAGAAGGCCGGCACCACATAGCAGCCGCCGTTGTCGTCGACGGTCCGGGCCAGCTCCTCCACCTGCGCGGCGGTGGAGATCAGGCCCAGGTTGTCCCGCAGCCACTGCACCAGCGATCCGGTGACCGCGATCGCGCCCTCCAGCGCGTACGTGGCCGGCTGCCCCTCGATCCGGTATGACACGGTGGTGAGCAGGCCGTGCCGCGACGGCACCGGGCTGGCGCCGGTGTTGAGCAGCAGGAAGCTGCCGGTGCCGTAGGTGCACTTGGCCTCGCCGGGCTGGAAGCAGGTCTGCCCGAACAGCGCGGCCTGCTGGTCGCCGAGCGCGCTGGCCACCGGCACCCCGGCGAGGACGCCCTCGGCGGTGCCGTAGACCTCGGCCGAGCAGCGGATCTCGGGCAGCATCGCGGCCGGGACGCGCAGCGCGTCGAGCAGGTCCGGCGCCCAGTCGAGGGTCTCCAGGTCCATCAGCATGGTGCGGCTGGCGTTCGTCACGTCGGTGACGTGCCGCCCGGTCAGCTTCCAGATGAGCCAACTGTCCATGGTGCCGAACAGCACCTCGCCGCGCTCGGCGCGCTCGCGCAGCCCGTCGACGTGGTCGAGCAGCCAGCGCAGCTTCGGCCCGGCGAAGTAGGTGGCGAGCGTCAGGCCGGTGCGGGCCCGCAGCCGGTCGACGTCGTACGCCTCGGCCAGCTCGCCCAGCAGCGGACCGGTGCGGGTGTCCTGCCAGACGATCGCGTTGGCCACCGGCCGGCCGGTCGCCCGGTCCCAGACCACTGTGGTCTCGCGCTGGTTGGTGATGCCCACCGCGGCGAGCCGTTCCGGGCCGATGTCGGCGCTCGCCAGCGCCTCCCGCACCACGTGCTCGACGTTCGTCCAGATCTCCTCGGCGTCGTGCTCGACCCAGCCGGGTCGCGGGAAGATCTGCCGGTGTTCGCGGTGGGCCACCGCGACGATCTCGCCGGCGCGGTCGAAGACGAGGCACCGCGAGGAGGTGGTGCCCTGGTCGATGGCGGCGACGAACTCTCCGGTCACGCAGGCACCGTACCCGCCGGGCGCGTCTCCCGTCTCCCGCCGACCGGCCCGTACGATCATCAGACGTGCGTGACATTGCCGTGTTCAGCGGGACCGCCCACCCGGAGCTCGCCGCCGAGATCTGCGCCCACCTCGCCGTTCCGCTGCACCCCGTGCGGGTGTCCCGGTTCGCCAACGACTGCCTTGAGGTGCAGTTGCAGGCGAACTGTCGGGAGCGGGACGTCTTCCTCATCCAGCCGCTGGTGCCGCCGGTGCAGGAGCACCTGGTCGAGCTGCTGCTCATGATCGACGCCGCCCGGGGCGCGTCGGCCGCCCGGATCACCGTGGTGCTGCCGCACTACGCGTACGCCCGGTCGGACAAGAAGGACGCGCCCCGGATCTCCATCGGCGGCCGGCTCGTCGCCGACCTGCTCACCTCGGCCGGCGCGCACCGGGTGCTGGCCATGACGCTGCACTCGCCGCAGGTGCACGGCTTCTTCAGCGTCCCGGTCGACCACCTGCACGCGCTGCGGGAGCTGGCCGCCCACTTCCGGGGCCACGACCTGAGCAACGCGGTGGTCGTCTCGCCGGACCTGGGCAACGCCAAGGAGGCTGCGGCGTTCGCCCGGATGCTCGGCACCCCGGTGGCGGCCGGCGCGAAGTAGCGGTTCAGCGACGACCGGGTGCAGATCAGCACGATCATCGGCGACGTGGCGGACCGGGACGTGATCGTGCTGGACGACGAGATCGCCAAGGGCAGCACGGTGGTCGAGCTGATCTCGCACCTGCGTGAGCGGCAGGTCCGCTCGATCCGGCTGGCCTGCACGCACGGACTTTTCTCCAGCGGCGCGTTGGAGCGGCTGGGCGCGCAGGACGGCGTGCTGGAGATCGTCTGCACCAACACGGTGCCGATCCCGGCCGAGAAGCGGGTGCCGAAGCTGGAGGTGCTCTCGGTGGCGCCGGCGCTGGCCGAGGCGATGCGGCGGATCCACAACGGCGAGTCGGTGAGCGCGCTCTTCGGCTGAGGCGAGCGGCGGCCCGGCGGCCGGTCAGCCGTCCAGCGGGCGGGTGGCGGTCTGCCGGATGGTCAGCGCCGAGGTGATCCGGACGACCGTGCCGGCCTCGCCGGTCTCGACCTCCATGGTGTCGCTCAGCTCGCGGGCCAGCCACAGGCCCCAGCCGCCGGCGGTCTCCGGGGCCGGCCGGTCGCGGTCGCGCAGCCGCCGTTCGCTGATCCCGTGCCCGTGGTCGGCGACCTCGCAGACCAGGTCGCCGCCGCGCACCCAGAGCCGCAGCCAACCCTGCCCGCCGCCGTGCCGGACCGCGTTGGTGATCAGCTCGTTGATCGCCAGCACGAAGTCGTCCAGCCGCTGCCCGGCGAGCCCCGCCGCGTGCGCGCAGGAGGTGACCGAGTGCCGTAACTCGGTCACCTGGGCCTGGTCGAAGGCCTCGGCGATCAGAAGGGAAGGTTCGATGGGCACAACCGTACGCGGTGCGGGGAGTTCTGCGTTGGTCATGACCCCGTCCCGGCGCTGGCTCCTGGCGACTTTCGCGGCTTTTCCACCGTACGTCAGGATTTCTCGGGCCGCACCCGGCGGTCCGGGCGTGACCGGCTGTGGCAGGGTGACGCCCATGCCGTCGTCCTCCGGGCTGGAAGGTCCCCTCTGGCGGTCCATCGCGGTGTTCCGGTTCGCGTCGCTGGCGTACGTCGTGGTGCTCGTGCTGCGCGACGGCGGCGAGTACGCGCACCCGGTGGCCGCCGGCGGCGTACTCCTGGGCATGTTGGCCTGGAGCGGCGTGACGGCGGCCGGCTACCGGCGCCCGGCCGGCCGGCGCTGGCCGCTGCTCCTGGCCGACCTCGCCGTGGTGCTGGGGATCATCCTGGCCACACCGTGGGTGGTAGGCCGCCCGGCGCTCGCCGCCGGCGTGCCGGTCCTGACCTCGGCCTGGCTGGCCGGTCCGGTGCTGGCCTGGGCGGTCTCCGGCGGCCGGCGGCGGGGCACGGTGGCCGCGCTGGTGCTCGGCGGCGCCGACCTGGCCACCCGGGACCCGATCAACCCGTCGGCGTTCACCGGGGCGATCCTGCTGCTGCTCGCCGGCCTGGTGGTCGGGCACGTGGCCCGGCTGGCCGCCGAGGCGGAGGCCCGGTTGCAGCGGGCGGTGGAGTTGGAGGCCGCGACCCGGGAGCGGGAGCGGCTGGCCCGCGACATCCACGACTCGGTGCTCCAGGTGCTGGCGCTGGTCCGGCGGCGCGGCGCCGACCTGGACGGTGAGGCGGCCGAGCTGGCCCGGCTGGCGGGGGAGCAGGAGGCCGCCCTGCGGTCGCTGATCGGCCGGGTCGACGCCGGGCCGGAGCGGGCCGGCGAGGACCGTGACCTGCGTGACCTGCTCGACCGCTACGGCTCGGCGGAGGTCCAGGTGGCCGCGCCGGCCACCCCGGTGCCGCTGCCCGCGCGGGCCGCCGGTGAGCTGGCCGCGGCGGTCGGCGCGGCGCTGGACAACGTGACCCGGCACGCCGGCGGCCGGGCCTGGGTGTTGATCGAGGACGAGGAGGAGACGGTGACCGTCTCGGTACGCGACGAGGGGCCGGGCATCCCGGACGGGCGGCTGGCGGAGGCCGCGGCGCAGGGTCGGCTCGGGGTGTCCCAGTCCATCCGGGGTCGGGTGGCCGACCTGGGCGGCGAGGTGCGGATCGTCTCCGCCCCCGGCGCCGGGACCGAGATCGAGCTGACCGTGCCGAGGAGCCGGCGGCGGTGAGCATCCGGGTGATGGTGGTCGACGACCACCCGATGTGGCGCGAGGGGGTGGCCCGCGACCTCGCCGAGGCGGGCCTCGACGTGGTGGCGACGAGCGGCGAGGGGCGGCAGGCGGTCCGGGTGGCCGCGGCGGCCCGCCCCGACCTGGTCGTGCTCGACCTGCAACTGCCGGACGTCTCCGGGGTGGAGGTGGTCCGGGGGCTGCGCGCCGTGCTGCCCGAGGTGCGGGTGCTGATGCTCTCGGCCAGCGGCGAGCCGCAGAGCGTGCTGGACGCGGTCAAGGCCGGCGCCACCGGCTACCTGGTCAAGTCGGCCGCCCCGGCCGAGTTCCTCGACGCGGTGCGCCGCACCGCGGCGGGCGAGCCGGTGTTCACCCCGGGCCTGGCCGGGCTGGTGCTGGGCGAGTATCGCCGGCTGGCGGCCGCGCCGCCGGCCCCGCACGACGACGCGCCCCGGCTCACCGAGCGGGAGACCGAGGTGCTGCGGCTGGTCGCCAAGGGGCTGTCCTACAAGCAGATCGCCGAGCGGCTCCGGCTGTCCCACCGGACCGTGCAGAACCACGTGCAGAACACCCTGGGCAAGCTCCAGTTGCACAACCGGGTCGAGTTGACCCGGTACGCCATCGAGCGGGGCCTGGACGAGTGAGTCAGCGGGCCTCGGGCGGCAGCGTCTCGTGCACGGCCAGCTCCTCGGCGGTGGCGCCGCCACCGGCCGCGCCGGCGTCGTAGGCGACGTTGTCGGTCTCCTGGTCGGTGTGCGCGCCCTCGTCCGGTTCGACAAGCCGGCCCACCTCGTGGTCGGCGACGGTGCCGAGCTGGCCGTGGTCGTAGACGGAGACCGGGGAGTGCGGGTCGGAGACCGGGCCCGGGTCGATCACGTCCGCGTCGAGCTGGGCCTGCGCGGCGGCCTCCTCGCTGTCCGCCTCGGCGGCGATGGCCGGGTCGATCGTGCCGGCGAGCGGGTCGTCGGCGGGACGCTCGTACTGCTCGCGGTCGAGCTTGTAGTCCAGCGACTCGCCGTCGAGCTGCTCCTCGGCCGTGGTGCCGAACCGGTCGACGGCGACCGGGGTGCGGTCGCCGGGGATCTGGGCCGGCTCCGGGCCGTCCGCCTCGCGCCCGGTCAGCACGTCGTCGTTGGCGGTCGAGTCGTCGTCGGCGGTGTCGGGCAGGCCCTCCGCCTCGGGGTCGGACACGGGGGTGGGGTACTCGTCGTCGCGCATGCGGGTGAACTACCCACTGCCCTTGCCGCATTAACCGCGACCGGCGGGGCGGATCGGGAGCAACGGGGCGAAATCCCGCCTCAGTTGCGGAAGGCGGCCTCGTCCTCGGCGTACAGCACGCACCAGACCACCTTGCCGTCGGGCAGCGACGTGCTGCCCCAGCGCCGGGCCACCGTGTCGATGAGCAGCAGCCCACGCCCGCCGACCGAGTCCACCGGGGCCCGCCCGGCGTACGCGGGACGCCCGGCGGCGTGGTCCCGGACCGCGGCGTGCAGGGCGTCGCCACGCGGCGCGAGGCGGAGCGTCATCGGGGTCACCGCGTGCGCGACCACGTTGTTGACCATCTCGGTGACCGCGATGCAGGCGGGCTCGACCAACTCCGGCAGGCCCCAGCGGGCGCACCCGGCGGCGATCAGCGACCGGGCCTCGCGCGCGGACTCCGCCACCGGGGGCAGCTCGGCCTCGATCAGCTCGGGCGCCGGAGCCGCCGGCCGGGGCGCCGGCGAGCCGGCCGGGTCGAGCAGCAACTCGGCTGCCGGCCACTCGGCCACCTCGCGGCGGAGCGCGTCGAGCGCGTCGCGCACCGCCGGGTCGGGGAGCCGCGCCCCGGACAGGTCGAGCCGGGTCGGGCCCGGCCGTTGCCAGAGCCGGGCGAGCAGCGTGCCGCGTACGGTCTCCACGCCGACCCGGTCGAGCACGCCTGTCACCCGGACCGTCCCGGAGGATTCGTCGGTCTCGACCAGGCAACGCGCGTCCGTCGGCATGATCGTCCCATTGTGCACGTCGGCTCCCGCGCGCGCATCAGTCCGGTCGACGGGACTCATGATCGCGTCGCCCGGGAGCGCCTGTTGATGGCCGCGACGGTGCCCACCGCGGTGCCCGCGGCGGCCAGACCGAACGCGGCCGTCATCCGCAGCAACTGGCCCCGCCGGCCGGCCCAGCCGTCGGTCCGCTCGGCCGCCGCGTCGGGCGTGAAGACGGTGCCGGCGGCGTCCAGGCGGACCCCGGGGCCGAACTGGGTGCGCGCGGTGTACCAGCCGAGGGCCCGCTCGGCGAGCGCCGGGGCGAGCCGCCACTGGAGTCCCATCAGCCGCGCCGCGCCGCCCGCGTACGCCTCGCGTCGCGGCCGGCGCAGCAGCCGGACCATCGTCTCGGCCACCATCTCCGGCGGGTAGACCGGGGGTGGCGGGGTCAGCTCCCGTCCGGTGTGGTTGGCCGCGTGCCGGAAGAACGGGGTGTCGATGCTGGCCGGCAGCACGGTGCAGAGCGAGATGGTGCTCCGGCCGGTCACCCGCAGTTCCTGCCGCACCGTGTCGGTCAGCCCGCGGATGGCGTGCTTGGTGGCGTTGTACGCCGACTGGTAGGGCATGGCCACCTCGGCCAGCGCGGACGCGTTGTTGATCAGCACGCCGCCGCCGGCCGCGGTGAGCCACGGCAGCGCCGCCCGGGTCCCGTGCACGGTGCCGAGCAGGTTCACCTCGACCACCCGGCGGAACTCGGCCACCGGGATCTCGTCGAACAGCCCCACCGTGCCCACGGCCGCGTTGTTGATCCACGCGTCGATCCGGCCGAACTCCTCGGCGGCCCGGGCCGCCAGCAGTTCCACCGCGTCCGGATCGGTCACGTCGGTGGGTACCACGAGGGCCTGCCCGCCCAACTCCCGGCAGTGCTCGGCGACGCGTCGCAGCGCCGCCTCGCTCCGGGCGGCCAGCACCACCGCGACCCCGCGGTCGGCCAGCGCGTAGGCGGTGGCCGCACCGATGCCGCTGGAGGCGCCGGTGATGACGACTGTGGCGTCGGTGAGACTGCGGGTGAGGGGCATTCCCCGCCGGTACCCCGGTGCCGGCCGGTCATGCCGGTGAAGCCGCGCTGATCGGGTTCGGTCGGGCGCGATGTCCCGTCCACGCGACGCCGGACACCGTGCCGATCTGCCAGGTTTGGGGTCGCCGACCCCGGGTTAATGGGACGCTCTACCGGGAGACCCCGCTACCGAGAACGCATGGAGGTGCACCATGCGCGTCGGCCTTGTTTGCGCGCACGCCGGCTCGTCCACCGAGGGTCCCATCGTCGGGACTCAGGAGCACATTTTGCGCGTGGCGGCTGAGCTCGCCGCCCGGGGCCACGAGGTCCGCGTGTACGAACGTCGTGACGCGGCCGCCCAACCGGCCCTGTTGGAACTGGACGGCTACCGCGTGGAGCGGGTGCCGGTCGGCCCGGCCGACCCGCTGCCCACCGCCGAGCTGGTGCCGTACGTGGCCGACTTCGGCCGCTGGCTTGCCGACGAGTGGGCCGGCGACTGGGCGCCCGAGGTGGTGCACGGGCACTACTGGGTGGGCGGGCTGGCCGCCGCCAACGCGGTCCGCGCCACCGACATCCCGGTGGTGCAGACGTTCCACTCGCTCGGCGTCGAGCAGCTACGTCACCTCGGCCGCGCCTACGCCGGGCCGGGCCAGCGCATCCCGCTGGAACGGGCGCTGACCCGGGCCGTGGACGTCGCGATCGCCCAGTGCAACGACGAGGTCGACGAGCTGACCCGGATGGGCCTGCAACGGACCTCGGTGGCGATGGTGCCGACCGGCGTGGACACCCGTTACTTCCACCCCGACGGCGAGGCGGCCCCCCGCGACCAGCGGCCCCGGATCCTCTCCGTCGGCGGGCTCGCGCCCGGACACGGCCAGGACGACCTGATCCGGGCGATGCGCCTGGTCGGCGACGCGGAACTGGTGATCGCGGGTGGCCCGCCCGCCGAGCGACTGGCCGCGCACGCCGAGGCGCGCCGGCTGCGCGAGCTGGCCGAACGGGCCGGGGTCGCGGAACGCATCCACCTCGTCGGCGCGGTCCCGCACGACCAGATGGCCACCTGGTACCGCTCCGCCGACGTGGTGGCCTGCACCCCGCACTACTCCTCCGCCGGCCGGGTGTCACTGGAGGCGATGGCCTGCGGCGTGCCGGTGATCGGCTACGCCATGGGCGGCATCGCCGACGCGGTGGTCGACGAGGTGACCGGCAAGCTGGTGCCGCCCGGCGACGTGCGGACCCTCGGGGTCACCCTGCGCCGGATGCTCACCGACAACGCCGGCCGGTTCGCGTACGGGCACGCCGCGGTGGACCGGGTGCGGTGCAGCTACACCTGGGAACGGACCGCCGCCGCGCTGGAGCGGCTCTACGAGCGGGTGATCGGCCGTCGCCGGCCGGTGATGCCGGTGGAGCCGACACCCCCGGTCGAGGTGGTCGTCTCCGAACGGGGGCCGGTCGAGGCGGCCTGAGCCGGCACCATCGGCGCGCCGATCATGGCCGGGCCGCGGTCCCGGGCGGTCGAGTGGTGGTGCTGCGGTTCGGCGTACCGGGTCAGGCCCACCACAGCCGCGAGGGTGACCAGGAAGCCGAGCCCGGCCAGCCACTCCCGGCCCGGCCAGATCTTGTCGTTGAGCAGCAGCAGGCCGACCACCGCCGCGGGCACCGCGCCGGCCGCGTCCATCGCCGCCACCGCCGCCGTGGTCGAACCCCGCTGCATGGCCAGGCCGAGCAGCAACTGCCCGACCACCGAGTGCACGATCAACAGGTAGAGCAGCGGGTCCTGGACGAACGCCTCGGCCGAGCCGGCCGAGGCGAGCGGGCGGGCCGCCACCGCGGCGGCGGAGAACGCCATCCCGGCCAGCGATCCCAGCACCACCGAGCCGAGCGCGCCCCGCAACCGGGCGGCGAAGAACCCCGACCCGGCGATCAGACCGAGCGCCGCCACCAGACCGACCAGCCCGGCGGTGCCGAGCGGCCGGGACTGCGCCGGCTCGGCCGACAGCACCAGCGCGGTGATGCCGCCGAACAGCAGCACCAACAGCACCACCTCGGCGGCCGGCAGCCGCCACTTCAGCACCAGCACGCCCAGCACGGCGGTCACCCCGAGCCCGGCCGCCACGGACGCCTGGACCAGGAACAGCGGCAGGTCCCGGCGGGCCAGGAAGGCGAGCACGAAGCCGACCACCTGGCAGCCCAACCCGATCAGGTACGTCCGGTGTCCGGCCAGCCGCAGCAGCAGCCCCGGGTCGAAGGTGTGGTGCACGGTGGTCCGCGCGGCGGCCACCGACTGGAGGAGGTTGGCGAAGCCGTACGCGACGATCATCGCCGCGAGGAAGCACCAACCGGAGGAGACCACCTGGCGAGGATAGAGGCTCGGACCGGGTCAGCGCTCGGCCGGACGGCCGAGGCGACCGAGGATGTCGTCGTGCAGCGGGCCGTTGCTGGCCACGGCGCTGATGTCGGCCGAGTCGGCGCCGCCCGGCGCCGGCCGCCCGGCCAGGTCGGTGAACCGGCCGCCGGCCTCGGTGACGATCGGCACGAGCGCGGCGACGTCCCACAGCGACAGCTCCGGCTCCACCATCACGTCCAGCGCCCCCTCGGCCAACAGCATGTAGCCGTAGAAGTCCCCGTAGGCCCGGCTGCGCCAGGTGTCCCGCATGAGCTGGAGCATCGCGTCCAGCCGGCCGGCCTGTTCCCAACCGGTCAAAGACGAGTAGCAGACGCTCGCGTCGGCCAGCGCCGTGACGCCGGAGACCCGGATCGGCGCGCCGTCCGCCGGGCCGGTGCCCGCGAACGCCCCCGCGCCGAGCGCGCCCCACCAGCGGCGGCCCAGCGCCGGCGCGGAGACCAGACCGAGCACCGGGCGGTCGTGCTCCAGCAACGCGACGAGCGTCGCCCACACCGGTACGCCCCGGACGAAGTTCTTCGTCCCGTCGATCGGGTCGACCACCCACCGGCGGCCGTCCGGCCCGGCCGGGGGCTGCTCGCCGTACTCCTCGCCGAGCAGGCCGTCGGCGGGCCGGTGGGCGGCCAGCAACGCACGGATCTCCCGCTCCACCGCGGTGTCCGCGTCGGAGACCGGGGTCAGGTCCGGCTTCGACTCCACCCGCAGGTCGAGCGCGCGGAAACGGGCCGACGAGACCGCGTCCGCGGCGTCGGCGAGCAGGTGGGCGAGGGCGAGGTCGTCGGCGTACCCGGTCATGGTCGACACGCTAGCGCCGGCCCGGCGGCCGGCGGCGGCGGGTGCCCGGCGGTTCCGTCGGTCAGGAACCCGCGAGCGGATCGCCGGGGTTGCGCTCCGGCTCGCGCGCGTCGCCCTCGCCGGTGCGCGAGGCCAGCAACCGGCGGTACGAGGCGAGCCGGCGCGGGTCGGCCCGGCCGGCCGCCACCCAGGCGTCCAGCGCGCAGGTCGCCTCGTCGGCGGTGTGCGGGCAGTTGGCCGGGCAGTCGACCGTCGCCTCGACGAGATCGGGGAAGCCGTGCAACAGGCTCTCCGCCGAGACGTGCGCCAGCCCGAAGCTGCGCACGCCGGGGGTGTCCACGATCCAACCCGGGTCGCCGTCGGCCCCCGTGCCGGGCGTCGGGGGGAGGCGCAGCGCCACCGCGCTCGTCGACGTGTGCCGGCCCCGGCCGATCGCGCTGACCGTGCCGACCGCCCGCTCCGCCTCCGGGACCAGGCGGTTGACGAGCGTCGACTTGCCCACGCCCGAGTGGCCCACCATGACCGAGACGCGGCCGGCGAGCAGCGCGCGCAGCTCGGCCAGCTCGGAACCCGGCCGGATCAGCACGTACGGCAGCTCCAGCTCGGTGTAGTAGCCGAGCACCGCCTCCGGGCCGGCCAGGTCGGCCTTGGTGAGGCAGAGCAGCGGCTCGATGTCGGCGTCGTACGCGGCCACCAGGCAGCGGTCGATGAACCCGGTGCGCGGCGGCGGGTCGGCCAGCGCGCTGACGATCACCAGTTGGTCGGCGTTCGCCACCACCACGCGTTCCAGCCGGCCCTCGGCGGTGCTCTCGTCGTCGTCGGCGGTGCGCCGCAGCACCGAGGTGCGCTCGGCGATCCGCACGATGCGGGCCAGCGCGCCGGGCGCGCCGGAGACGTCGCCGACCAGCCCCACCCGGTCGCCCACCACCACCGACTTGCGACCCAGCTCGCGGGCGCGCATGGCGGTGACCACCGGGTCGTCCAGCCCGGCCCCGGGCCGCACGCAGGTGTAGCGCCCCCGGTCGACGGCGATCACGAAGCCGTCCACCGCGTCGGCGTGGCGGGGGCGGGTGCGGGTGCGGGGGCGCGACGACCGGCCGGGGCGCACCCGGACGTCGTCCTCGTCGTACTCCCGCCGCTTGGTCGCCAGGACGCCCCCCGCTCTCAGTTCTTGCCGGTCACCATGCCCGACCATAGTGCCGGGAACTCCGGCATGGTCTTCGAGGTGCACGCCACGTCGTCGACCTCGATGCCGGGGACGGCCAGCCCGGCCACCGCCGCGGCGTGCGCCATCCGGTGGTCGGCGTACGTCCGGAAGGTCCCGCCGCGCAGCGGGCGGGGACGGATCTCCAGGCCGTCGCGGGTCTCGGTGATGTCGGCGCCCAGCGCGGCGAACTCCGTGGCCAGCGCGGCGACCCGGTCGGTCTCGTGCCCCCGGATGTGGCCGACCCCGGTCAGGGTGGACGGCGTGTCGGCCAGCAGGGTGAGCGCGGTCAGGACCGGGGTCAGCTCGCCGACGTCGGAGAGGTCGGCGTCGAGACCGCGCACCGTGCCGGTGCCCCGCACCCGCAGCCCGTCGGTGCCCAGCGTCACCTCGCCGCCCATCCGGTGCAGCAGGTCGCGCAGCCGCTCGACCGGCTGGAGGCTGCTGCGCGGCCAGCCCTGGAGGGTGACCTCACCGCCGGTGACCAGGGCGGCGGCGAAGAACGGCGCGGCGCCGGAGAGGTCCGGCTCGATCGCCCAGCCGCGCCCGGTGAGCGGGCCGGGCTCGACCACCCAGACGTCGGGCGTGGTGTCGTCCACCGCCGCTCCGGCGGCCCGCAGCATCTGCACGGTCATCCGCACGTGCGGCGCGGAGGGCACCGGCGGACCCTGGTGCCGGACCACCACACCGCGGTCGAACCGGGGCGCGGCCAGCAGCAGCCCGGAGACCAACTGGCTGGACGCGGAGGCGTCGATCACGACCTCGCCGCCGGTCACCCGGCCGGCGCCCTGGACGACAAGCGGCAGGCTGCCGGTCGGCGGGGCGTCGACGCGGACGCCGAGCGACCGCAACGCGTCGATCAGCGGGCCGAGCGGCCGGGTGCGGGCGTGCGGGTCGCCGTCGAACGTCACCCGCCCGGCGGCCAGCCCGGCGACCGGGGGAAGGAAGCGCATCACGGTGCCGGCCAGGCCGACGTCGACGTGCGCCGGGCCGACCAGCGGATGCGGCCGGACCAGCCAGCGGTCGTCGTCGGACACCGACATGTGCGAGCCCAGCTCACGCAGGCCGCCGGCCATCAGCTCGGTGTCCCGGGCGCGCAGTGGCCGGTCGAGCGTCGACGGCCCGCTGGCCAGCGCGGCGAGCACCAGGGCCCGGGCGGTCATCGACTTGGAGCCGGGCAGGCGCAGCGTCGCGGCGACCGGGTCGCTCGCGGTCGGCGCGGTCCACGGCTGCGGCGGACGCGTAGCTGTCGGATTCCCCACGCTCACATTCTGCCAACCCGGTGGGGCCGGTGGGACCGGTCGTCGGGCCTGCTCCCGGTGGGCGGGACAGCCGGAACGGCCGGGTGGGGCTAGCGTGGGCGTCATGTGCGGGAGGTACGCGACGACCCGGAGCGCGGGCGACCTGAGCGCGCTGTTCGAGTCGGTCGACTCGACAGGCGAGGTCGAGCCCGACTTCAACGTCGCGCCGACCGATCCCGCCCCGCTGGTCCGGCTCGCGCCCGAGGGGCACCGGCTGCTGTCCCTCGGCCGCTGGGGGTTGCTCCCGCCCTGGTCCCGCAGCGCTGGTGGGGCCGCCCGGATGATCAACGCGCGGGCCGAGACGGTCGCCACCAGCCGGGCGTACGCGCCGTCGTTCGCCCGCCGCCGCTGCCTGGTCCCGGCCGACGGGTGGTACGAGTGGGTCCGTCGCCCCGACGGCGGCCGGCAGCCCTACTTCATGACCCCGCGCGACGGCTCGGTGCTGGCGCTCGCGGGCATCTGGTCGGTCTGGGAGTCGGCCGGGTCGGCCCGGCTCACCTTCAGCGTGCTGACCACCGCGGCGGTCGGCGAGCTGGCCGAGGTGCACGACCGGATGCCGGTGCTGGTGTCCCCGGAGCGCTGGGCGTGCTGGTTGGGCCCGACCGAGGAGCCGGCCGCGTTGCTCGTCCCGCCCGACCCCGGGCAGCTCGCCGGGTTGGAGATCCGGCCGGTCTCGACGGCGGTCGGCGACGTTCGCAACGACGGTCCGGAGCTGATCGCGCGGGTGGTCCCGGCGGGCCTGGCGGCCGACTCCGAACCGACGCTGTTCTGATCACACTCAGCACATTGTCGGGTGCTGATTTGCCGGGGTTGCGCCTGAAACGTCGCCCGGCCGTTTAGTCATGTTTACCGAAGACACTTGTCCCCGCGTGCGCGAGTGCGATAGAACACAGCGCCGGTGGTGGGCGTCTGTTCGCACGGGGCGGATGACACTCATCGATCTCTAGCACGATCTTTGCCGGTCCCACGGGGGAGGTGGGTGTATTGACACGGGCACGCATGCCGCGCCCGCACGAGGTGGCCGCCGCGCGGCGTGATCCGCGACTGCTGCGGGCCTTGCGCGAACGGCGCCAGGACGAGGCGTGGCGCACCAGGGGAACCTGCCAGAGCGTCGATCCGGAGACGTTCTTCCCGGCGCCCAACGAGCCGGCCGACGCGGCGGTGGCGCTCTGCCGCACCTGCGACGTCCAGGGTTCCTGCCTGGCCTGGGCGTTGGAGGTGGGCGACTGCCACGGCGTCTGGGGCGGCACCACGCCGCGAGAACGCCGGGCCATGCTGGTCGCCTGGCGCAGCGAGGTGCAGCCGGATCCGGACGCGCTCGACGAGCCGGGTCCGCCGGTCCGCGACCGCCTGCTCACCCTGGTGCCGTTGAGCTGACGCCGGCGTCGCCCGTGGTCCGCCTGCCGGGCCGTGGGCGACGACGTCTCCGCGTCGGCGCGGCGGCCTTCGCCGGGTCTGCCGTCGCCGGGCGATGCGCCGTGCGCAGAATGGGCCGGTGCGGCACGACGACGAGATCGACACCCCGCGGGGCCCGGCCCGCATCCGGCTCGACCCGCCTCCGGCGGCCGGCGGCACCGTGCTGGTGCTGGGCCACGGCGCGGGCGGCGACGTCGACGCGCCGGATCTCGTGGCGGTCCGTGACGCGGTGCACGGCGCCGGGGCGGGGGTGGTCCTGGTGACCCAGCCCTACCGGGTCGCCGGCCGCCGCGCGCCCGCACCGGCCGGGCACCTGGACGAGGCGTGGACCACGGTGCTTGCCGAGCTGCGCCGGCGTCTGCCGGAGGTCGGCCGCTGGGTGGTGGGCGGCCGCTCCAGCGGCGCGCGGGTGGCCTGCCGGACCGCAGGCGTGGTCGGGGCGGTGGGCGTGGTGGCGCTGGCGTTCCCGCTGCACCCGCCCGGTCGACCGGAACGTTCCCGGGCCGACGAGTTGGGCACCGGCCTGCCCACGCTTGTGGTCAACGGCGACCGGGACCCGTTCGGGGTGCCCGGTGCCGGGCCCGGGGTCGAGGTGGTGATCCGGCCGGGGGAGCGGCACGACCTGCGGCGGGACCCGGCCGGCACGGCAGAGGTGGTGCGACTGTGGCTCGCGACCCGGGGTTGGCTGCCGTGACCTCGGGGCGGTCGCGCCCCCGATGGCGGCCTGCGCGCGTGACCGTCCCTGGTGGGCGGTCGTTGCACCGGTTGGTGCCGTCCGCCCGGTTCGGGCGGGCCCGGGACCACCTCCCAGGCCCTTCCTGGTCCCAGCGTCGGTCGCGGCCGAGGCTGGGGCCGGGACGGGTGGCTCCACCGCGACGTCTTGGAGATCTTGGTGCGAAATGGCCCCTACGGGGGCCGCCATTTTCCAAGATCTCCTCGGTTCCTGATGGGTGGAACGCTGTTCCTGCACAATGGGAGCCTTTCCGGTTGCCTCGACGCCTCGGCCGATCAAGCGACGTTCCTGCTCGATGCGGTGCCGCGTGGATGGCCGGGGAGCGAGGGCGGATCGGCGACGACCGGCATCCCGACCGAGGTGACGACAGCGGTGAGCTGGAAGCCGTGGCGGGCGTGGCGGAATGCGGCGGCCCGTGGTCCGCGTTAACCCCTCTGGACGACATTGCCAGCGCGAGGGGGGTGACCGGTGCCGATCGAGACACGGAGCCGGGAGCGGGACGAACGGGACGAACGGCAGCTCCGACGGCTGCTCGACGCGCCGGAGTGGCCCGCGGTGGCGTCGGCCGTGAGCACCGGCACACACTCGGGAAGTGAATCTGCCGGCAGGCGGGTACGCGTATCCTCGGCGGGAAAGCATCCGACGCGAGGGGATGTGCGGTTGACCACCGAGAAGACGGACGAGCGCAGGGCCCGCTTCGAGCGGGACGCGATGCCCTTCGTCGACCAGCTCTACGCCGCCGGGCTGCGGATGACCCGTAACCCGGCGGATGCCGAGGACCTGGTCCAGGAGACCTACCTGAAGGCGTACGCGGCCTTCCACCAGTTCGAGCAGGGCACCAACCTGAAGGCCTGGCTCTACCGGATCCTCACCAACACCTACATCAACTCCTACCGGAAGCGGCAGCGGCAGCCGATCCAGGCGCCGACCGACGAGATCACCGACTGGCAGCTCGCCGAGGCCGAGTCGCACACGTCCAGCGGCCTGCGCTCGGCCGAGACCGAGGCGCTCGACCGGCTGCCGGACAGCGACGTCAAGGAGGCCCTCCAGCAGTTGCCGGAGGAGTTCCGGCTGGCGGTCTACCTGACCGACGTCGAGGGCTTCTCCTACAAGGAGGTCGCCGACATCATGGGCACGCCGATCGGCACCGTGATGTCCCGCCTGCACCGCGGTCGGCGCAACCTGCGCAAGCTCCTGGAGCGCTACGCGGCGGAGCGCGGCTTCAGCGCCGCGCCGTCGAAGGGTTCGACCGCCACCGCCGGCCGGGAGGTGTGACCGTGAGCTGTGGACAACCGCACGAGACGGACTGCCGTGAGGTGCTCGCCGAGGTCTACCTCTACCTCGACCTGGAGTGCGCCGAGGAGCGCCGGCTGCTGATCCGGCACCACCTGGACGAGTGCGGGCCGTGCCTGCGCGAGTACGGCGTCGAGCAGGAGGTCAAGGCGCTCGTGGCCCGCTGCTGCGGCAACGAGGCCGCGCCCGAGAAGCTGCGCGAGCGGCTGCGGCTGCGGCTGACCGAGCTGGTGGTCTTCGAGACCAGCGAGTCGCGCGAGCTGGCCGACTGAGGCAGGCGACCGATCACACACCGGTGGCCCGGGTCCGTGCGGACCCGGGCCACCGGTGTGTCCGGCCCCGGGGCCGGCGTGCTGATCGCTGATCAGGAGTTGGGGCGCTTGCCGTGGTTGGCGCCGCTCTTCTTCCGGGCCTTCTTCTTCCGGGCCTTCTTCGCCATGCTCTGCCTCCTTGTGCTGGTCACGGTCCGGCCGCGGGCGAGCGCGGCGGAGGTCGCGTGCGGCCGGCGGATCGCCGGGCGCCGACCCGCACGATGCTAGTGCCGCCGGTTCCGCGCCGGGCGCGGTGGGGCGCGATCGCCGGCCGGTGGTCAGCGGTCCGGCGTGACCGGCGTCATGGTTGGATACGTTCGCAGGACCGTCGGACTTGAGGGAGGGCCGGAGATGGCCGAGGAGATCCGCGCCGAGATGGTGGCGAACGTCTGGAAGGTCGTCGCGTCGGCCGGGGACACCGTCTCCGAGGGCGACACGCTGGTGATCCTGGAGTCCATGAAGATGGAGATCCCGGTGGTCGCCGAGTCCGACGGCGTGGTGCAGCAGTTGGCGGTGAACGAGGGTGACGTGGTGCAGGACGGTGACCTGATCGCGGTGATCGGTTGACCGGCCCGCTCGTCCGCCGCGCCGAGCCGGCGGACTACCCGGCGGTGGCGCGCCTGACGGTGGCCGCGTACGAGGCGGACGGCCAGCTCAAGGCCGAGAACGGGTACGCGGCGGTGCTCGCCGACGTGGCCGGCCGGGCGGGCACCGGCGAGGTGCTGGTCGCGGTGGACGAGGCGGTCGGTGACGTGCTCGGCTCGGTGACGTTCGTGCTGGCCGGCACGCCGTACGCGGAACTCGCCGGGCCGGGTGAGGCCGAGTTCCGGATGCTGGCGGTCGATCCGGCCGCGCAGGGCCGGGGCGCGAGCGCGGCGCTGGCCCGGGCGTGCGTGGCGCGCGCCGCCGAGCTGGGGTGCGCGGCGGTGGTGATCTGCGTACGGGCCGGCATGTCGGCGAGCGCGCGACGCCTCTACGACCGGCTCGGGTTCGTCCGCGCGCCGGAGAAGGACTGGACGCCGGCGCCCGGAGTCGATCTGCTCGGCCTGCGGCTGGACCTGACCGCCGCCCGCTGAGCGGTGCGGATCAGTCGCCCTCGCCGATCTTCGCGAGCAACTCGTCGGCGACCTCCAGCGCGATCTTCTTGCGCTCCTCGTCGGTGATGCCCGGCGCGCGCACCGCGAACCAGCTGCTGTGCACCGCGAACAGGGTCAGCGCGGCGCGCAGTTGCGCGGCGGGCGACTCGTCGCCACGGCTCAGCTCGCCGGCCAGCCGCATCATCCGGTCGCGCATCTGCTGGCCGACGACGAGGCTCTTGAGCACGGTCTGGTTCTGCTCGAAGAAGCGCATCACCTTGGGCAGCTCGCCGGCGAACATGCTGTCCGCGTAGCGGCCGATGAGGGTGCGTCGGGTGGCCAGCGTGGCCGGTTGCTCGGCGGCCCAGGCGATCAGCTCGTCCATCTGCCTCAGCCGGTCGTCGGCGAAGCTGGCGACGATCTCGTCCTTGCTCTTGAAGTGGTAGTAGAGCGCGGCCTTGGTGACGTTGAGTCGTTCGGCGATCTCCCGCAGCGAGGTCTTCTCGTAGCCCTGCTCGGTGAAGAGCTCCAGCGCGACGGCCTGGATCCGGTGCCGCGTGCCGCCTGTGCTCTCGCTCACCCTACCGACACCTTCCAATCCGCTTGACGTTGTCCTCGCCACGAGCTTACCGTGCGGCTGGTAAGTCAACTAGCCGGGCGGCAAGTAAGTCGATCACCGATCTGCGGGGGAGCCTACCCATGAGTCAACCAGCCCCGGTCATCGCGAGACCCAACGTCCGCGTCGTCCTGTTCGGCCTGATGATCGCGATGATGCTCGCGATGCTCGACAACATGATCGTCAGCACCGCGCTGCCGCGCATCGTCTTCGAGTTCGGCGGCGCCGACCACTTCACCTGGGTGGTCATCGCCTACGTGCTGGGCACCACGGTCTCCACCCCGATCTGGGGCAAGCTCGGCGACCTCTACGGCCGCAAGGCGGTCTTCCTCACCGCCGTGGTCATCTTCCTCGTCGGCTCCGCGCTCTGCGGCATGTCCGGCTCCGGCGTCTTCGGCGGCGCCGACAACGGCATGATCGAGCTGATCGCGTTCCGGGCCGTCCAGGGCCTCGGCGCGGGCGGCCTGATGGTCGGCGTCATGGCGATCATCGGGGACCTGGTCCCGCCCCGCGAGCGGGGTCGCTACCAGGGCATGATCGCCGGCATCATGGCCATCGCCATGGTGGCCGGACCGCTGGCCGGCGGCTTCATCACCGACCACCTCTCCTGGCGCTGGGCGTTCTACGTCAACCTGCCGCTCGGCGGCGTGGCGCTGCTGGTCCTCGCCACCACCATGCACCTGCCCAAGTACCGCACCGAGCACAAGATCGACTGGCTGGGAGCCGGTCTGCTCTCCGTCGGCATCACCGCGATCGTGCTGGTCACCACGTGGGGCGGCAACGAGTACGCGTGGGCCTCGCCGCAGATCCTCGGCCTGGTCGCGCTGGCGGCGGTCACCCTTGTCGCGTTCGCGCTCGTGGAGCGGCGGGTGCCCGAGCCGATCCTGCCGCTGGGCCTGTTCGCCAACCGCAACTTCGCGCTCATCTCGGTGATCGGCTTCCTGCTCGGCTTCGCCATGTTCGGCGCGATGAACTTCCTGCCGCTCTACCAGCAGACCGTGCAGGGCGCCTCGGCAACCAACAGCGGCCTGCTGCTGCTCCCGCTGATGTTCGGCATGCTCGTGGTCTCGCTGGTGGTCGGCCGGACGATCACCAAGACCGGCCGCTACCGCGCCTTCCCGATCGTCGGTGGCGTGGTGATGGCGCTCGGCATGGGCCTGCTCAGCCTGCTCGACCTGGACACCAGCAAGGCACAGTCCTCGCTCTACATGGTGGTGCTCGGCGTCGGCATGGGCTTCCTCATGCAGACCTCGATGCTGATCGCGCAGAACAGCGTCGAGCAGAAGGACCTGGGCGCGGCGAGCGGCGCGGCGACCTTCTTCCGGTCCATCGGTGGCTCGTTCGGCGTCTCGCTGTTCGGCGCCATCTTCGCCAACCGGCTGGCCGACTCGGCGGCCGGCCCGGCGCTCGCCGGCAAGGGCGGCGGCGAGGGCGGGGCGCTGGACCTGGAGGCCCTCCGGAAGCTCACCGGTCCGGCCCGGGAGCTGGTGCTCGGCGCGCTGTCCGACGCCATCTCGCACGTGTTCCTCTGGGCCGTCTTCTTCACCGTGGCGGTCCCGGTGCTCGCCTGGTTCATCAAGGAGGTGCCGCTGCGCGCGACGAACGACGTCCCGCCGGCCGGCACCACGCCGGAGGACGAGGCCGAGATCGCCCTCGGCAAGGCCCCGGTCTGAGGTTGAGGAGGGGCCCCCGCTTAACGCCTGGCGTTGTAAAGGGGCCCTTCTTGACGCCGCCGCGGGGTGCCGACGCCGCCGCGAGACGCCGAGCGGCGGGTGCCGCCGACGCCGCGCTCAGGCGCGGCGGAACAGGCCGGTGAGGCGTCGCCACAGGCGGCGCAGCGGGCCGGTGCCGGCGTCCGCCACCAGCGCCTCGGCGGTGGCGCGGGCGGCCGGGTCGAGCGCCGGGGTGGCCCGGGCCAGGTGCGCCAGCGACACCGCCTCGGGGGTGCGCCGGGCCGGGCCGGACGCCACCCCGGCGAGCCGCCCGGCCACCACCGAGGCGGTGTCGGCGCGTACCGCCGGGTCCACCCAGGCGGCGGTGACCAGGGCGAACAGGGCCGCCTCGGCGACCGGGCCGGGCTCGCCGGCGGCCAGGTCCCGCAGCACCCGGCGGCGGGTCGACTCCGTCCACGGCTCGTCGGTGCGGTGGTGCAGCAGGCCGAGGCAGGCCCAGACCTGCGCGCACCGCGCCCAGAGCGCGGGGTCCTGGTCACCGAGCACCCGGCCCAGCGCGGTCGACGGCGCGTCCGGCGGGTACGCCAGCAGGCCGAGCAGGTCGGCCAGGTCCAGCGTGGCCAGTCCGACCGCGGCGTCGTAGGCGGCCGGCGGGTGCGGCCAGGCCGGGTGGGCCAGCTGCTGGAGCCGCCGCACCGCGCTCGCGGACGGGCGGACGGCGTCGGCGGGCGGCGCGGGAACCGGGTCCGGGCCGGCCGGGGTGACCTGCCCGAGCCACGGGCGACCCCGGCAGCACTCGGCGAGGTCCCCGTGCTCGTGCGAGTCGTCCGGGTGGTCGCGGACGAAGTCGGCGAGCGCCACCAGGTGGTCCACGTCGCCGTCGCGCTGGAAGCGCAGCCGGTGCCCGGTGTGCACGGCGCAGTCGAACGTGGCGTCCCGGGCCAGTGCCCGGTCGACCCACGCCAGCGCCTCGTCGAGCCGGCCGTGGTCGGCGAGCGTGCCGGCGATGTCCGCGTAGACCGCGAGGTCGTCCGGGTCGAGCGCGACCGCGCGTTCCAGCGCGGCGAGCGCGTCGGTGGTGCGGCCGGCGCTGCGGTACGCGTACCCGAGCCACACCTCACCGAGTTTGGTGGGCTCCGCGCGTACCCCCCGGGTGGCCCAGCCGACGGCGAGGGCGACCTCGCCGAGGCGCCGGGCCAGCGCGGACGCCGCGCCCAGCAGCAGCGGGTGGGCCGGGTGCACGGTGATCGCGTTGCGGGCCAGGGTGAGGTAGGGCAGCAACGGCTCGCGCAGCCGGCGCGGGACGGGGTCGGGCGTGGCCGCGCAGACCTGCATGAGGATCCGGGCGGTGCGCTCCGGGTCGAGGCGTTCGGGCAGGTCGGTGGCGGTCACCCAGGGCACGGCGGCCCACGGCGCGCCGGGGGCGTAGCCGGTGGCGGCGGCCAGCAGGTCGAGCCCTTCGGCGGGGCGGCCGGCGGCGGCGAGCAGGTGCGCCCGCGCCACCACCGCGCCGACGAAGGCGTGCTGGCCGAGCGGGAAGAGGTCCAGGTCGCCGCCGCTCGCCGCGGCGAGCCGGGCGAGCGTCTCGTGCGCCTCGGGCAACGTGGGGGAGCGCACCAGCGCGGCGGCGACGTGGTCGGCGGCGTGCCGGAGGTCGCCCTCGCCCAGTGCCAGCCGGGCCAGCGCGAGTTCCTCCTCCGCGGAGAGCGCGGCGTCGTCGTCGGGCACGTCGTCCTTCCGTCACGGCGGGTCTGTCGGTCAGCCGGGCCAGCGTAGGGGATCTTGCCAACCAATGGTGATCCACTGCGCATTAGTGCTCGTTGCTTTGCTCGCCCCGGCCGAAACGTGCAAGACTGAGCATCGAACGCGCGGGAACCGCGCAGAAGGAGGTGCTGGGTGACGCGTCCAGGGTCCGGAATGGCCGCCGACATCGACGAGCAGCCGGCCGGCTACGAGCGCCTGCTCTCCACCGAGCACGCCACCGCGATCGCCCAGGTGGCGGCGGCCGTCGCACGGCGGCGACCCCGCCACGTGGTCTTCACCGCCCGGGGCACCTCCGACCACGCCGCGCTCTACGCCGCGTACCTCACCGAGATCCGCCTCGGCCTTCCGGCCGGGCTCGCCTCGCCCAGCGCGGTCACCCTCTTCGGCGCCCGCCCCGACCTCTCCGACGCGCTCGTCGTCGGCGTCAGCCAGAGCGGCGGCTCGCCCGACCTCGCCGAGGTGCTCCGGGCGGCCCGCGCCTCCGGCGCCCTCACCCTCGCGGTCACCAACAACCCCGACTCGCCGCTGGTGGAGACCGCCGAGCTGAGCGTGGACATCGCCGCCGGCCACGAGCGCGCGGTAGCCGCCACCAAGACCTACTCCGCCGAGCTGCTCGCGCTGCTCATGCTCGTCGAGGGGGTACGCGCCGGCGACGGCACGCTGCCCGCCGAGGAGCGGGACGCGCTGGCCCGGCTGCCCGAGTTGGCCGCCCGCACGCTCGCCGACGACACCCCGGCCCGGCTCGCCCCGCGCTACCGGTTCGCCGGCCAGCTCGTCACCACCGGGCGCGGCTACGCGTACCCGACCGCCCGGGAGGCGGCGCTGAAGCTGATGGAGACGTCCTACCTCCCGGCGCTGGCCTTCTCCGGCGCCGACCTGCTGCACGGCCCGCTCGCCATGACCGACCCGGACGTGCCGGTGCTCGCCGTGGTCGGCTCCGGCCCCGGCGGCACGTCGATGCGCGAGGTGCTGCCCCGGCTCGGTGAGCGCCGCGCCGACGTGGTGGTGGTCGGCTCCGCCGACGTCGGCGAGACCCGGATGGCCGTGCCGGACGTCGACGAGCGCTACGCGCCGCTGCTCGACATCCTGCCGCTGCAACGGCTCGCCCTGTCCCTGGCGCTGGCCCGGGGCGAGGACCCGGACGCACCACGCGGTTTGAAGAAGGTCACGGCGACGATGTGAGCCCGGCGTGGCACGCTGTGGGGCGTGTCCACCCTCCGTGACCTCGCCGAGGAGCACACCGCGCTCCGACCGGCGGACATCGACCACCTGCACCGGATCGCCGGCGACTGGCAACTGCTGTCCGACCTGTCCTTCGCCGACCTGCTGCTCTGGGTGCCGGTGGACGGCGACGGCACCTTCCTCTGCGTGGCCCAGGTGCGCCCGACCACCGCCCCGACCGCCTACCTGGACGACCAGGTCGGCCGGATCGTCGGCGGCCCCGAGGTGGCGCACCTGGAGGTCGCCCACCGGCAGGGGCGGATCTGGCGGGAGGGCGACCCGGTCTGGTACGGCGACGTGCCGGCCCGGCACGAGGCCATCCCGGTGCGGCTGCGCACCGGCGACGGCGAGAACGGCGAGGTGATCGCCGTGGTCGGCCGGGACACCAACCTCTCCACCGCGCGCACCCCGAGCCAGCTCGAACTGAACTACCTGACCACCGCTGACGACCTCGCCCAGATGATCGCCGACGGCACGTTCCCGCCGCCCCGGCACCCGGGCGAGACCACCTCCGCGCCCCGGGTCGGCGACGGTCTGGTGCGGCTGGACGCCAACGGCAAGGTCACCTACGCCAGCCCGAACGCGCAGTCCGCGTACCGCCGGCTGGGCTACGCCTCCCACCTCGTCGGGGAGGACCTGGCCAAGCTGCACCGCCGGCTGGCCGGCGACCCCCTCGACGGCACCGAGGCGGGCAACGCGGTGCTCGCCGCGCTGCGCGGCGAGGCCCCGCCCCGCCGGGAGATCGACGCCCGGGGGGCCACCATGCTGACCCGGGCGCTGCCGCTGATGCCCGCCGGAGTGCCGATCGGCGCGCTGGTGCTGGTCCGCGACATCACCGAGGTACGCCGCCGCGACCGCGCCCTGATCACCAAGGACGCCACCATCCGGGAGATCCACCACCGGGTGAAGAACAACCTGCAGACCGTCGCCGCGCTGCTGCGCCTGCAGGCCCGCCGGGTGGCCATGCCGGAGGCCCGGGTCGCGCTGGAGGAGTCGGTGCGCCGGGTCGCCTCCATCGCGCTGGTCCACGAGACGCTCTCCATGTCCAGCGACGAGGCGGTCGAGTTCGACGGCATCGTGGACCGGGTGGCAAGCGCCGCGACCGAGGTGGCCGCCACCGAGGTGACCGTCGGCATGCGTCGTAAGGGCAGTTTCGGCGTGCTGCCCGCCGAGATCGCTACCTCGCTGGTGATGGTGCTCAACGAGTTGCTGCTCAACGCCGTGGAGCACGGCTTCCCACCGGCCGACGAGGAGGCCGCCCCGGCCGCGCCGGGCGCGCCCCGCCCGGAGGTGGTCGTCTCGGTGCACCGGCTGCGCAAGGAACTGCACGTCTCGGTCACCGACAACGGCCGGGGACTGCCCGGGCAGTTCGACGCCGAACGCGGCGGCAACCTCGGTCTCCAGATCGTCCGGGCGCTCGTCACCGGCGAGCTGCGCGGCACCATCGCGCTCCGCGACGGCGCGGCGGGCGGCACCGAGGCGATCCTCGTCGTCCCGCTGGCCCGGGGCACCACCGACCGCCTCACCGGGCGAGCAGGGCCACCGTGAGACCCGGGCGGGGCCAGACCTGGCGGACCGTGAAACCGTCGCGCAGCGCCTCGCCCTTGGCGCCGGGCACCGCCGCCGACGGATCCGCGCGTCGACCGGTGACCACCAGCCAGACCCGGTCCACGCCGGCCAGGCAGCGGGCCGGGTCGGCGCACTCGACCGCCCAGAGGCTCGCGTCCGCCCGCTGGTCGCGGACCACCAGCACGTCGCGCGGCTGCCGCGCCCCGAGGTGGTACGCCAGGCCCAGGTCGGGGAAGAGCCACCCGTCCCGGGGGGAGTAGACGATCGCGTCCCCCGGTCGCCGGCCGTCGGCGACGATCCGGGCCGCGCCCGCGTAGTCGACCGGGGCGCTGCGCGGCCACTCGTGGGTGCGGCGCAGCGCCGCCTGGTCGGGCAGGCCGAGCAGCCCGGCCAGGGCGATCACGGCCACCGCCGCCCCGAGCGCTCCGGTCGCCGCTGCCGTTCGGGCGGGCCCGGGTCCGGTTCTCGCCGGTTCGGTCCCGGTTCCGGGCGGCGCCGTTCGGGGCGGCCCCGCTCCGGCCAGGGCGGCCCCGGCGAGCAGGCAGGCGAACGGCACGGTGAAGACCAGGTAGCGGGTCACCCAGAGCGGCACCACCGTGCCGGCAGCGAAGAGCAGCAGCACCGGCAGCAGCACCGCCGCCCCGGGCAGCAGCGCCCGCCGGCCGAGCCGCACCGCGCCGAGCGCGGCGAGTCCCAGCAGGAACCCGCCCACCACGCCGCTCTGCGCCAGCCCGCCGGGCAGTGCCGCCAGGTCCGGCAGCCGGGCCGGGTCGACCCAGTCGAGCTGCCGGCCGCGTTGCCCCCGGGCGACGAGCGCCGGCGGGGTGACCAGGACGACGGCCGGCACCAGCGCCAGCAGCCACCGCCCGAGCACCCGCCGACCCGGTGCCCCGCGGCCGCCCCGATCCCCGCCGGCCACCTCTCTCGGCTCCGTGCCGGGGCCGCCGGCCAGGTGCGCGTCGTCCTCGCCGCCCGCGACCTGCCGTGACACCCGTGCCGTTCCACTCGCGGTCGATGTCGCCGGTGGGTGGAACGCCTTGGGTGTCTCCGGGGCGCTGTGACACCCATGGCGTTCCACTCGCGGTCGATGTGCGGCGGTCAGCAGCACCGCCACGGCGTGCGCGGCGAGCAGGGTGAGCGCGATCAGGTGGAGCAGGCCGAGCGCGGCGACGGCGACCGCGTACCCGGCCCAGCGGCGCCACGTCGGCCGGCGCAGCGCGTCGAGAAGCAGCAGCGTGGCGAGCACGGCGAGCAGCGTGGCGAGCGCGTACGGGCGCGCCTCCTGACCGTAGCGGGAGGTGGCCGGCAGCACGGCGAACAGCAGTCCGGCCAGCAGCCCGGTCCGGTCGCCGGCGAGCCGCGCGCCGAGCCGGGCGGTCAGCGCGGCGGCGGCGGCCATGGCGAGCGCGGACGGCAGCCGCAGCGCGGTCGGCGAGGTGCCGGCCAGCGCGGTCCACGCGTGCATGAGCAGGTAGTACGGCCCGGTGGCGGCGTCGATCGTGCGGGTCAGGCGGACCAGGTCGGGGACGGGGCGGGTGGCGGCGCTCCAGGTGGCCAACTCGTCCCGCCAGAGCTGCGCGTGGCCGATCCCGACCAGCGTGACCGCGAGCGTGAGCAGGCCGGGAACCGCCCACACCGGCCAGCCGAGGCGGACTCGGGACGGCGCGGGCTCGGCGTAACCGCTCACACCCCGCAGCGTCACACGCCCACCCGCCCCCACCACCCCGCTCCGCCGATTCCACCCCCGCACGGTTGCCCCGACGGAGTCGACCGAGGAGTTCGCGTCCCGGGGAGCGCCCTCCGCCGACGCGAACTCCTTGATCACCTCGAAGGAGGGAGGGGTGGGGGAGTGACGCTGGTCACGGGGGGTGGGGGGTGGACGGGTGTCGATCTGCGCGGGGGTGGCCCGTGATGTGGGATCGGCGGGCCTGGCGGTGGTCGGGCCTGCCGCGGTGTGGCAGCATGGGGCACATGACCGCCGCTGTCGTCCGCCGCTTCGTGGCCCGTCGCCACGTCGACTACGGCCGCGTGCGCAGCGCGATCTGTCCGGCCCACTGACGACGCCCGACCCATCCGTCTCGGGCGCGTATCCGCGCCGGCCGTCACCGACACTGCCGTCCACGGCCCCCTGAAGGGCCGGCCGTCGCGTCCGCGCTCCCAGGCACCGCAGCAGACAAACGGAGGACGCCGCGATGGCGGTCAGCAGCACCCCCACCCGCCCGGACCAGCCGGCTCCCGCCGCCCGGGCGCCCCGTCGACCGCGCGGTGAGGGCCAGTGGGCACTCGGGCACCGCGAGCCGCTCAACCCCAACGAGCGGATCAAGAAGGACGACGACCCGCTGAACGTGCGGGACCGGATCGAGAACATCTACGCCCACCGGGGCTTCGCCTCGATCGACCCGCAGGACCTGCGCGGCCGGTTCCGCTGGTGGGGCCTCTACACCCAGCGCAAGGCCGGCATCGACGGCGGGCGCACCGCCGTGCTGGAGCCGCACGAGCTGGAGGACGAGTTCTTCATGCTCCGGGTCCGGGTGGACGGCGGCCAGCTCAGCCTGGCGCAGCTCCGGGTGGTCGCGGAGATCTCCCGGGAGTTCGCCCGGGACACCGCCGACATCACCGACCGGCAGAACATCCAGTACCACTGGATCCGGGTCGAGGACATGCCGGAGATCTGGCGCCGGCTGGAGGCGGTCGGCCTGCAGACCACCGAGGCGTGCGGCGACTGCCCCCGCATCGTGCTCGGCAGCCCGGTCGCCGGGGTGGCCCGTGACGAGCTGCTCGACCCGACCCCGGCGATCGACGAGATCGTCCGCCGGTACGTCGGCGACAAGCAGTTCTCCAACCTGCCCCGCAAGTTCAAGACCTCGATCTCGTGGCTGGTCGACACCCCGTACGAGGCGAACGACATCGCGCTGCTCGGCGTGGACCACCCGGAGCACGGGCCGGGCTTCGACGTCTGGGTGGGCGGCGGGCTCTCCACCAACCCGATGCTGGCCAAGCGGCTCGGCGTCTGGGTGCCGCTGCACGAGGTGCCGGACGTGTGGGCCGGCGTGGTCGGCATCTTCCGCGACTACGGCTACCGCCGCCTGCGCAACCGGGCCCGGCTGAAGTTCCTGGTCGCCGACTGGGGCGTGGAGCGCTTCCGCGAGGTGCTGGAGAAGGAATACCTGGGCCGCGCGCTGCTTGACGGTCCGGCCGCGGAGCTGCCGGCGAAGCCGGTGGACCACATCGGCGTGCACCCGCAGCGCGACGGCGCCAACTACGTGGGCGCGGCCCCGGTGGTGGGCCGGGTCTCCGGGACCCAGCTCGCCGCGCTGGCCGAGGTGGTCGAGGCGCACGGCAGCGACCGGGTGCGGCTCACCCCGTACCAGAAGCTGCTCGTGCTGGACGTGGCGCCGGAGCGGACCGAGTCGCTGGTGACCGCGTTGCGCGGGGTCGGCCTGGAGGCCCGGCCGTCGGCCTGGCGGCGCGGCACCATGGCCTGCACCGGCATCGAGTTCTGCAAGCTGGCCATCGTGGAGACGAAGCGGCGCGGCGAGGAGCTGGTGGCCCGGCTGGAGGAGCGGTTGCGCGACTTCGACGCGGACATCTCCATCCACCTCAACGGCTGCCCGAACGCCTGCGCCCGCACCCAGGTCGCGGACATCGGGCTCAAGGGCCAGCTCGTGGTCGGCCCGGACGGCCGGCAGGTGGAGGGTTTCCAGGTGCACCTCGGCGGCGGCCTCGGCATGGCCGCCGGGCAGACCGCCGGTTTCGGCCGCAAGCTGCGCGGCCTGAAGACCACCGCCGACGAGCTTCCGGAGTACGTGGAACGGCTGGCCCGCCGCTACCTGGCCGGCCGGACCGACGGCGAGAGCTTCGCCAACTGGGTGATCAGAGTCGACGAGGAGGAACTCCGGTGAGTGATGCCCGATCTGCGCCTCTCTACTGCCCGTACTGCGGCGAGGAGGACCTGCGACCGCACGAGGCCGGCCACGGCGCCTGGGAGTGCCACGCCTGCGCGCGGGTCTTCTCGGTGAAGTTCACCGGCCTGCTGAGCCGGGCGGTGAACAGGTGACCGGGCTGCTCTCCGCCGCCGGCCTGGGCCTGGTCGGCGCGGGCGCGCCGGCCCCGGCGGACGAGGCCCGGCGGGACCTGGAGGAGTTGCGCGCGCTGGCCGAGGAGGCCGGGCGGGAGCTGGCCGACGCGCCCGCGCTGGAGATCGCCCGCTGGGCGGCGCAGACGTTCGGCGACCGGTTCTGCGTGACCAGCTCGATGGCCGACGGCGTGGTGGCGCACCTGGTCTCCCGGGTCGCCCCCGGCGTCGACGTGGTGTTCCTGGACACCGGGCTGCACTTCCCGGAGACGCTGCGGGTCCGCGACGAGGTGGCCCGGCGGATGCCGGTTCGGGTCCGCTCGATCCGGCCCCGGATGACCGTCGGCCAGCAGGACGGCCAGTACGGCCCCCGCCTGTTCAACAGGTCCCCGGACGAGTGCTGCCAGCTACGCAAGGTGGAGCCGTTGGAGCGGGCCCTGGCCGGGTACGACGCCTGGGCGGCCGGGCTGCGCCGGGACGAGTCGCCGACCCGGGCCAACACGCCTGTGGTCGGGTTCGACCCGCGACGCGGCAAGGTCAAGGTGAACCCGATCGCGGCCTGGACGCAGCGCGAGGTGGACGCGTACGTGGCCCGCCACGACATCCCGGTCAACGAGTTGTTCGCCCGGGGCTACGGCTCGATCGGCTGCTGGCCGTGCACCCGCCGGACCAAGGCGGGGGAGGACCCCCGGGCCGGCCGGTGGGCGATGTTCGAGAAGACCGAGTGCGGCCTGCACACCTGACGGGCGGACCGCCCGTGGTGCTGGTGGCGCACGGCAGTCGCGACCCGCGCGCGGCGGAGGCGACCCGGGCGCTGGCGCGGGCGGTGGCGACCGTCTGCCCGGGCCGGCCGGTGCTGCCGAGCTGGCTCGACCACACCGATCCCGGGCCGGCCGACGTGCTGCGGCAGCTTGCCGGCGCGGGGCACTCCCGGGTGGTCCTGGTGCCGCTGCTGCTGACCGCCGCGTACCACCGGAAGGTGGACGTCCCGGCGGCGGTGGCGGCGGCCGGCGCGGGCCTGGACGTGCGGGTCACGGAGGTGCTGGGGCCGACCGGCGGGGTCGTCGACGGCCGGCTGCTGGCCGCGCTGCGACGCCGGCTGGTCGAGGCGGCCGGAGCGGACGCGGACGCGGTGGTGCTGGCCGCGGCCGGCACCCGCGATCCCGGGGCGCGGGCCTCGGTGGGGCGGGTGGCCGCGGCGCTCGGCGCCGGCCTGGGTGTGCCCTGCCGCGTCTCGTACGCCTCGGCGGCGCCCCCGGAGGTCGGCGGCGCGGTGGCGCGGCTGCGCGCGGCGGGTGCCCGCCGGGTCGCGGTGGCGGCCTACTTCCTGGCCCCGGGCCGGTTCCACGACGGGGTCCGCGCGGCGGCCCGCTCGGCCGGGGCGGTGGCGGTCGCGGACCCGCTCACCGACCTGCCGGAACTGGCCGACCTGGTGCGGCGGCGGGTGACGGCGGCGGGCTGACCGACCCGGACAGCAGAGCGCCCCGGCCGGAGACCCGGCCGGGGCGTTCGCGTGTGATGTGGGTCAGGCGGAGTGAGCGCGCAGCACCCGGAGACCGCCGCGGCGCTTGACCGCGCGGCGCTCCTCCTCGCTCATCCCGCCCCAGACGCCGGCGTCCTGACCGGACTCCAGCGCCCACTGCAGGCACTGGTCGGTCACGGGGCAGCGCCGGCAGACGGCCTTCGCCTGCTCCACCTGCAGGAGAGCCGGACCGGACGTCCCGATCGGGAAGAACAGCTCCGGGTCCTCGTCGCGGCAGACCGAATCGTGGCGCCAGTCCATGGCGGCAACACTCCTCATTCTTAGTGGATGGCCAGATAACGCTTCGTTGCTATTCCTATATGCATCCGCATTGCCGATCGGTGACAGTCAGCATCCGTCAATTCGGCGTTGCGTGAGCAGGCTGCGGGCCCCTGGACCTGCTGGAACAGCTCAACCTGACGAGCATATCCAGGCAATGTCCCGGTAACACGAGTTCGCTTGTGAATACTTTCACGAACTACAGCGATGTCAAGGGTGACGCTCGGAAAAACTCCGAACAGTGAGCGGGCTCACCACCCATTTGTCCCGGTTTACGAAGGCTCTCGTTACCCGGCGTGCCACAGTCGAGGATCAATATAGTACGGTCTGCGTGACGTTGCTGACATTTCCGGCACCCTTCCTCGGCGTGGCGGCCACCTCACCCCTGCGCGGTGGGGGCCCGCGTCAACCGACGGGGATACCCGAGACCTAGCAGATTACTCTCAGTGCGGCCGGCACGGAGGTGAATCTGACTTTTTCCCGCTCGCCCAGATAGTCGCCGTCGAGCTGGAACGGCAGCGGACGCGTCGCGACCAGCGTGAACTCCGACAGGTCGTGCAATCGGAGCACCTGCTTGCCGTGCGGATCGGGCTGCCGGGAGAAGAACTGGGTCACCGTGCGTGCGGTGCTCGCCACCTTGAGCTGTCGGATCGCCAGCACGTCGAGCCCGAGGTCGAACGACGCCTCCGGATTCGGGTTGATCTCCCGGTCGCCCAGGTAGGTCCACGGCGCGGTGTTCTGGATGATGGCGGTCGCCAACTCGGTCGCCGGCGCCTCGCCCGGACGCTCCAGCGTGATCGGCGGGTGCCGGCGGTCCGAGCCGACGAAGTACTGGCTGGCCGTGGACCGGAAGTAGAGCGCCGGGGTGGAGACCCGCCCCCGCTTGCGGGCCTGCTCCACCCGCCGGATCACCGCCGCGTCGAGCCCGAAGCCGGCGCAGAACGTGAAGTAGCGGTCGTCCGCCCGGCCCAGCCCGATCGTGCGGGACCGGCCCAGCCGCAGCCCTTCCAGGATCATGCTGGTGCCGTCCGGCCACTCCCGGGGTAGGCCGAGGGCGCGCGCGAAGACGTTCGTCGAGCCACCCGGCACGGTGGCCAGCGCCGGCAGCCGCTCGGCCGAGGTCCCCCCGGTGCGGAACGTCGGCGGCTCCGCCGCCATCAGCCCGTTGACCACCTCGTTGACCGTGCCGTCGCCGCCCAGCGTGACCACCAGGTCGACGCCCTCCTGGGCGGCCTCCCGGGCCAGGTCCATGGCGTGGCCCCGTCGGCGGGTGTAGCGCACCGACAGGTCGACTTCACTGCGCAGAGCCCGGACCAGCACGTCCCGGCTGCGCTCGCTTGTGGTGGTGGCTTTCGGATTGACCACCAGGACGGCCCGCATGGGCGGCACATTACCGCGCCTACCCACCGGTATCGTGGCGCCCGTGACGATCGACTCCGGCCCGGTCCCCGGCCCGCTCCGCGCGGCGGTGCTCGTGCTGCGCGCCGAGGCGGTGGCGCTCGCTCTGGTCGCGGTGTGGCTGATCTGGTCCGACCTCACCGCCCGCACCACCGACCTCACCTCGGCGTTGCTGGTGACCGCCTTCGCCGTCGCCGGGGCGGTCGCGCTCTGGGCGCTCGGCGGCGCGTTGTCCCGACGACGGGCCGGCGCCCGCGCGCCGGCCATCGTGCTCCAGCTCATGCTGCTGCCCATCGGGTGGTACATGCTCCAGGGCGGGATGGGCTGGCTCGGGCTGCCGTTGATGGCGCTCGGGCTCGGCGTCGTCGGGCTGCTGGTCAGCGGACCGACCAACCGGGCGCTCGGCTTCGGCGAGCCGGCCGGCCGCTAGCCCTCCGACCGTTCCGTCGGCACCGCGCCCGGCCCGGCTGGTCAGAAGCCGCCGGAGCGGCGGGTGAGCAGCGAGATGGTGGCCCGGCCGTCGGCCGCCCGGGCGCCGGCCGCCGTGGTCAACGCGGTCAGCACCTTCCAGGCGAAGGACGACTCGGACGGCAGCGTTGCCCCCCGCACGGTCGGCACTGTCACCTCGACGGTGAGCGCGTCCTCGGTGACCGCGAAGCGGCACTCCAGCTCGGCGTCGCGGGTGGCGATGGCGAGCAGCATGGCGCACGCCTCGTCGACGGCGATCCGCAGATCCTCGATCTCGTCGAGGGCGAACTGGAGCCGGGCCGCGAGCCCGGCCGTGGCGGTGCGGAGCACGCCGAGGTAACCACCGTCGGCGGGCACGGTGAGGTGCACGACGTCGTCGTCCGTCGTCGGCTGCCCGGTCAGTTGAGTCACGCCTCATCCCCCCGGTGCGGGACTCTACCCGGTCAGGCGGCCGGACGTGTGGGTGCGGGCGTCGCCTGCGCGGCGAGGTCACGCAACGCGGCCCCGGCCAGCCGATACGGCGTCCACTCGTCCATCGGCGTGGCGCCGATCGCGGCGTAGAAGCGGGCCGCCGGGTTCCAGTTGATCATCCACCAGTCGAGCCGCTGGTAGCCGCGCTCGACGCAGATCGCGGCAAGCGTGGCGAGCAGCCGCCGGCCGGCGCCGGTGCCCCGGGCGTCCGGCCGGACGTAGAGATCCTCCAGGTAGATGCCGTGCACGCCGGCCCAGGTGGAGAAGTTGAGGAACCAGAGGGCGAAGCCCACCGGCTCGTCCGAGGCGTCCACCGCGACGTGCCCGAACAGGGCCGGGGCGGGGCCGAACAGGGCCGCGTGGAGCTGTTCGGCGGTGAGGTGGCACTGCTCCGGGGCCCGCTCGTAGTCGGCGAGTTCGTGCACCATGGCGACGACGGCCGGCACGTCCTCGGGACGTACCGGCCGGATCGTCGGTGCCGTGGCGGGCGACGTCACGCCTGCTTGGTCTCCCAGAAGATCTTGGAGATCTCGTCGATCTTCGAGAGCAGCTCGTCGGCCTTGGCCGGGTCGGTGCCGCCCTTGGCGCCGGCCGCGCCGGCCAGCTTGGTGGCCTCGTTGAAGAGCTGGTGCAGGTGCGGGTACTTCTCGAAGTGCTGCGGCTTGAAGTAGTCGGTCCAGAGCACCCACAGGTGGTGCTTGACCAGGTCGGCCCGCTGCTCCTTGATCAGGATGGCGCGGGTGCGGAACTCCGGGTCGGTGTTCGCCTGGTACTTCTCGCAGATCATTTTGACCGACTCGGCCTCGATCCGGGCCTGGGCCGGGTCGTAGACGCCGCAGGGCAGGTCACAGTGGGCGCTGGCGATCGTACGGGGCATGAGGATGCGAGGAAGGCGCATCAGGGTCCTCCACGGGATGTTTGCGATGATCCAAGACGACACTACTCCTGGAGATGCTTTCCAGCGGGCAGGAGGTGAAACCGGTGCTGCCCGTCCTGATCACCGGCCCGTCCATGTCACCGACGCTGCGCCACGGCGACGCGGTGCTGGTCCGCACCGGTGGCCGGCCGGTCCGCCCCGGCGACGTGGTGATCGCGGTCTTCCGCAGCCGCCCCGACCTCCTGGTGGTGAAGCGCGCGGTCGAGCCCCGCGACGGCGGCTGGTGGCTGCGCGGCGACAACGACCTGGTCACCGACGACTCCCGGGCGTACGGGGTGGCCGACGTCCGTGGCCGGGTGGTGGCCCGCTGGTGGCCGCGTCCAGGCCGAATCCGGGGTGGACGGGGGTAGCCCGTGAATATGACCCCGCTCACATCGTGGGAGTCGGTGCGTGACTATGCTCGGAAGTGCCCGGGTGACCCCCCGCACCGCCGCCCCGCCGGTCGCTGACCACCGCTGACCGTGCCGGCCGGTCCGTCTGCTCGACAGATCTGGAGTCACCATGTCTGCGTCCACCCCGGACCCCGCCGATCCCGTCTTCCGACTGCACGTCGGCGGCAAGATGGCCGTCGCCTCCACCGTGCCGCTGACCAGCCGGGAGGACCTCTCCCTCGCGTACACCCCGGGGGTCGCCCGGGTCTGCGAGGCGATCGCCGCCGATCCCGACCTCGCCGACACCTACACCTGGGTGTCGCACACCGTTGCCGTGGTCACCGACGGCTCCGCCGTCCTCGGCCTGGGCAACATCGGCCCGCGCGCCGCACTGCCCGTGATGGAGGGCAAGGCGGTGCTGTTCAAGCAGTTCGCCGGCGTGGACGCGGTGCCGGTCTGCCTGGACACCCAGGACGTCGACGAGATCGTCGCGACGGTCAAGGCGCTCGCGCCCTCGTTCGGCGGGATCAACCTGGAGGACATCAGCGCCCCGCGCTGCTTCGAGGTGGAACGCCGGCTGGACGAGGCGCTGGACATCCCGGTCTTCCACGACGACCAGCACGGCACCGCGATCGTGGTGCTGGCCGCCCTGCGCAACGCGGCGGCGCTGCTCAACCGCAAGCTCGGCGACCTGCGGGTCGCGGTCAGCGGCGCCGGCGCGGCCGGCGTGGCGGTCACCAAGATGCTGATCGCCGGCGGCGTCGACCCGGCCCGGGTGGTGGTGTGCGACTCGCGCGGCATCATCGGCCGGCACCGCGAGCTGACCGGCACCAAGGCCGAGCTGGCCGACCTCACCAACGCCGAGGGCCGCCAGGGCGACGTCACCGAGGCGCTGCGCGACGCGGACGTGCTGATCGGTGTCTCCGGCGGCCAGATCCCCGAGGCGGCGGTCGCCGGCATGGCTCCCGGCGGCATCGTCTTCGCGCTGGCCAACCCCACCCCCGAGGTGCACCCCGAGGTGGCCGCCCGGCACGTCGCGGTGGTCGCCACCGGGCGCAGCGACTATCCCAACCAGATCAACAACGTGCTCGCGTTCCCGGGCGTGTTCCGGGGCGCGCTGGACGCCGGGGCCACCCGGATCACCGACGCGATGAAGGTGGCCGCCGCCGACGCCATCGCCGGCGTGGTGGCCGAGTCGCTCACCCCGGACGCGATCGTGCCGTCCCCGCTCGACCCGCGGGTCGCCCCCGCCGTCGCCGAGGCGGTCGCCGAGGCCGCCCGCCGCGACGGCGTCGCCCGCCGCTGAGGTGTAAGGAGGGGCCCCTTCTTATCGCATTTCGCAGAGGAAGGGGCCCTTCTTAACGCCCGCTCAGCTTGTTACCGTGCCGATCATGCGTGCTGCCTATGCCTCGGCCTTCGACGCCGACAACCCGCTCGCCGCGCTCACCGTCGGCGACCGTCCCGAGCCGACCCCACCGCAGGACGACTGGGTCACCGTGCGGGTGCGGGCCAGCTCGCTGAACCACCACGACCTCTGGTCGCTGCGCGGCGTGGGCCTGACCCCCGGCCAGCTCCCGATGATCCTGGGCTGCGACGCGGTCGGCACCGACCCGGACGGCAACGAGATGGTCATCTACCCGGTGGTGCCCACCCCGGGCGACCCGCGCGGGGTCTCCATCCTCTCCGAGCACTACCAGGGCACGTTCGCCGAGCTGGTCGCCGTACCCCGGATGAACCTGCTGCCGCTGCCCGACGGCCTGTCGGCCACCGACGCGGCGTGCCTGCCCACGGCCTGGCTCACCGCGTGGCGGATGCTCACCACCAAGGGCCGCGTCGCCGACGGCGAGTCGGTGCTGGTCCAGGGCGCCGGGGGCGGCGTGGCCACCGCGGCCGTCGCGCTCGCCGTCGCGCTCGGCAAGCGGGTGTACGCGACCAGCCGCGACGCCGCCAAGCGGGAGCGGATCGCCGAGCTGGGCGCCACCGCGCTGGAGCCCGGCGCCCGGCTGCCCGAGCGGGTGGACGTGGTGGTCGAGACGGTCGGCGCGGCCACCTTCGACCACTCGCTGAAGTCGGCCGCCCCGATGGCCCGGATCGTGGTCTCCGGCGCCACCGCCGGGCACGAGCCCAAGGTCAACCTGCGTCGCGTCTTCGCCATGCAACTGGAGATCCTCGGCACCTCCATGGGCACCCCGGACGAGCTGGCCGAACTGCTCGCGTTCTGCGCCGAGCACGGCGTCCGGCCGGTGGTGGACCGGGTGGTGCCGTTCAGCCGGATCGACGAGGCGTTCGCGCGGCTGCACTCCGGCGAGGTCTTCGGCAAGGTGGTCGTCGACCACACGGCGTGAGGCAGGCGTGTTAAGCGGGGCCCCCTCCTCTACCGCAGGCGTTAAGAAGGGGCCCCGCCCTACAACCGGTCGTCGAGGGTGGCCAGGCCGCCACGGGTGGCGTCGGCCGGGAGGCGGCTCTTCGCGGTGGGGTCGCCGTAGAGCGTCCAGCGGAGGAACTCGACAGTGGTGTCCGCGACCACCCGCAGCGCCTTCCCGTCACCGAGCAACGCCCGGCCGTGGTCGCCCTTCGGCAGGCTGAGCATCGCCTTCGGCCACGGCACCGCGTCGAAGACCGCCTTGCCGGCGGCGTACGACACCACCTCGTCCGCCTCGCCGTGCACGAACAACTGCGGCGCGGCGGCGCCGGCGAACGCGGTGCCCACGCCGAGCGCCGTGCCGGCGAACACGATCCCCGCGTCCAGCCGCTCGTCCCGCCCGGTGGTGAACAACCCGATCGTGGTCACCCCGCCGGCGCTGTGCCCGGTCGCCGCCACCCGCTCCGGATCCAGCCGGCCGCGCAGCGGGTCACCAGCCGTCTCGCCGAGCGCGAGCACCCTGGTCAACACGTACGACACGTCGGCCGGCTGGTTGAGCACGTCCAGCGGGTTGCCGTCGCCGCCCCGGCCGGTGTGCGGGAAACGCGGCGCGGCGACCACGAACCCGGCCGCCGCCCAGCGGGTCAGCAACACCTGGTAGTCCTCCGGGCGCGCGCCGAGGCCGTGGCTGAACAACACCACCGGGAACCGCCCGCCGGCCGCCGGGGCGGACCGCTGGGCCGGGCCGCCGGTCGCGCCCGTCGCCGGGTACCAGAGCGTCACCGGCAAGGGGCGGTCGCCGCCGCGGTTCAGCTTCACCTGGCGTACGCCGACCGCGAAGCTCTTCGTGGGCGCCCTGCCGGCGGCCACTCGCGGCGCGGGTGTGCCGGCCTGCGGCGAGGCGTCCGGACCGGGCCGCCCGGCCGGGGCGGCCGGCGGCTCCGAGCAGCCGGCCAGACCGGCGCCGAGCAGCGCGGCGGCAACCAGGGCAACGGGACGACGACGCATGCCCCCGATTGTGCCTCGCGTGAAGGAGGGGCCCCTTATTAACGCCTCCGGTAGAGGCGGGGACCCCTCTCAACACCTCGTGGGCGGTGCGGCGGTCAGGCCGGGCGGTCGCCGGCCGACGCCCGGAGGCGGGCCAGGTCGTCGGCGTCCTTGGCGCGTCGGGGGCGCTCCGGCATCCAGACCGGGAACATCTCCTTGAACTCGATCTGCGCGGTGACACTGATCACCGGCGCCACGAGCGACCCGACCCGGCCGGGCGGGGCGGCCAGCATCCCGTCCGGCAGGGCGGTGCCCGCCCACGGCCCGGCGCCGACGACCACCCGGCCGGCCGGATCCCGGTCCAGGTAGGCGAAGCTCACCTCCACGTCGCCCCGGAGCAGGTCGAGCTGGGTGGTGGCCGGCATCCGCGGGTCGGGACGCCAGCCCTGGCCACCGAGCCGGTCGGCCAGGCGGCCGGCGTCGTGCCGCCAGCAGTACCAGTCGACGTCGACGTGCGGGCGGCTCACCGCGCCGAGGTGGAAGTCCATCGCCCAGCCACCGCGCAACCAGACCTCGATCCCGGTCGCTTCGGCCAGCTCGACGACCTCCCGGATCGCGTCCAGTTGCCGCTGCTCCAGCCCGTCCATCGCGCCACGCTACCGCCGACGGGCCCCCTGCTTGACGCCTGCGGTGGCGGAGAGGGCCCCGCCTGACACCCGAGGCGCCCGGCGGGATCAGCCGGGGAAGGCGCGGGTGGTGAAGGTGGTGACGCCGGGCGCGGTGGCGTCGGCGGGGAGGCGGCGCAGCGCTGCCCGGTCGCCGTAGAGCGTCCACCGGAGGAAGTCGGTGGTGGTGGCGAGCACCTGCGGGAAGCCCGCTCGGCCCGGGCCCAGGTACTCGCCGTGGCCCTGGCCGCGCAGGCTGAGGAAGGCGGCCGGTCCGAGACAGCGGGCGTACGCGGCCCGGCCGATCGACTGCGGAACGATCCGGTCGGCGGTGCCGTGCACGAACAGCACCGGCGCCATCGGCCGGACCGGGCCGACGACCGGCCGGCCGCCGGCGATCACGATGCCCGCCCGCAACGGGACCGGTGGCGCGGACGCGAACATGCCGAGGGTGGTGTGGCCGCCCGCCGAGTGCCCGGCGGCGGCGAGCCGGTCCATGGCGAGGTGCGTGCCGAGCGGATCACCGGGGCGGGTGCTCAGCCGGACGAGGTGGCGGACCAGCCGCCAGGCGTCGGCGGGTTGGTTACGGACGTCCTCGCGGCTGAAGTTCCGGGCCCACCGGTTGGTACGCGGATAGGCGGGCGCGACCACCACCAGCCCGGCGGCCGCCCAGCGGCTGGTCAGCGGCGCGTGCAGCGCGGGCAGGCTGCGCAGCCCGTGGCTGTAGAGGACCACCGGAAACCGCCCGGCGGCCACGGGCGCCCCGGCCCACACCCTCGGCCCGGTCCCGGTGCGGGGCGCGACGGCCGGCCGATCCGACCCGGCCCGGCCGGGGGAGGGCGACGTGCCGGCGGGGACGTCGGCGGCCGGGGACGACGTGTCGGGGGACCCGTCGACGGCCGGGCCGTGGGAGGGCGGGACGTTGACGGTCGGGCCGGCAGAGGGCGGATCCACCGGGTACCAGACGGTGACCGGCAGCGGCCGGGGGCCGTCCGGGTCGACGGTGAACTGCCGCATGCCCACCGCGTACGGGCGCTCGGGCGCGGGCCGGACGGCGGCCGGGACGGGGTCGGAGGTGGCGACGGCCGGCCCGCAGCCGGCCAGCAGCGCCGTCGTCAGCGCGGCCACCAGCCGCTGCCCCCTCACCCCTGCACGGTAGGCAGCCGAGAGGGCCGCCCGCGCCCGCCGTCCGGGCCGGCTGCCCCCGCCGGCCGGCCGGGCGGAGCCTCCACCGACCGGGCGGGTTCGGCGGCGACGGTCGCCCGGGTCCTCGGGTGACGGCCCGGCGGGGCCCTCGGGCCGGGCCGGCTTCGCTAGGGTCACGCGCATGACTGAGAACTACACCGACCCGAGCGGCAACACGGCGCAGTTCCGTGCCTTCGTCGACGCGCCCGAGTCGGCCGCGGCGGCGCCCACCCCGTCCCGGCTGCCGCTGATCGTCGGCGCCGGCGTGGCCGCCGTGGTCGTCGTCGCCCTGGTCGCCTGGCTCGCGCTGGGCTGAGCTGTTCCGCGCGGCGCCGGGCCGGGATTCAGGCGAGCACCTCACGGGTCTCGCGGGCGATCTCCCGCTCCTCGTCGGTGCCGATCACCAGCACCGTGACCTCCGTGCCGTCGGGGGAGACGACCCGGTCGCCCGTACCGTCGTTGCGGGCCGGGTCGACGGCGATGCCGAGCCGTTCCAGCCCGGCCAGCGACGCGGCCCGGACCGCCGGGGCGTGCTCACCGACCCCGGCGGTGAACGCGACCGCGTCGACCCGCCCGAGCAGCGCGTAGTACGCGCCGACGTAGCCGGTGATCCGGCGGCAGTAGACGTCGAACGCCAGCGCCGCCGCCGGGTCGCCGGCGTCGCGCCGGGCCAGCACCTCCCGCATGTCGTTGACGCCGGTGAGCCCGAGCAGGCCGCTGCGGTGGTTGAGCAGGTCGTCGATCTCGTCCACGCCCATCCTGCCCGCACGGCGCAGGTGGAAGATGACTGTCGGGTCGAGGTCGCCGCTGCGGGTGCCCATGACCAGGCCCTCCAGCGGGGACATGCCCATCGAGGTGGCGACGCTGCGACCGCCCTGGACCGCGCACGCGCTGGCCCCGTTGCCCAGGTGCAGCGTGATGGTGTTCAGCTCCGGGTACGGCCGGTCCAGCAGTTCGGCGGCCCGCCGCGAGACGTACGCGTGCGAGGTGCCGTGGAAGCCGTACCGGCGCACGTCGTACCGTTCGGCGGTGGCCCGGTCGATCGCGTAGGTGGCGGCGGCCTCGGGCAGTGTGTGGTGGAACGCGGTGTCGAAGACCGCGACCTGCGGGGTGTCCGGCAGCGCCTCCCGGGCGACCCGGATCCCGGCCAGGTTGGCCGGGTTGTGCAGCGGGGCGAGCGGGACCAGCTCCTCGATCGCGGCGACCACCGCGTCGTCGATCAGCACCGGCGCGCTGAACCGCCGCCCGCCGTGCACCACCCGGTGCCCGACGCCGGCCAGCCCGCTGAGGTCGAGCCGGTCGATGATCTCCCGGACCGCGCTCTCGTGGTCGGCCGGCCCGCCGCCCGGCTCGCCGACCCGCTCCACGGTGCCCTTGTCGAGGACGTCGTCGCCGTCGTAGAGCCGGTACTTGACCGACGAGGATCCGGTGTTGAGGACCAGGATGCGGCTCATCTACGACGCCTCCGTGGCGGCCTGGATGGCGGTGATCGCCACCGTGTTGACGATGTCCGGCACGGTGGCGCCCCTCGACAGGTCGTTGACCGGCCGACGCAGGCCCTGCATGACCGGGCCGACCGCGACCGCGCGGGCCGAGCGCTGCACCGCCTTGTAGGTGTTGTTGCCGGTGTTCAGGTCCGGGAAGATGAACACGGTGGCCCGTCCCGCCACCGGGCTGTCCGGCAGCTTGGTGGCCGCGACCTGCGGGTCGATCGCCGCGTCGTACTGGATCGGGCCCTCGACCAGCAGGTCGGGCCGGCGGTCCCGGACCAGCTTGGTGGCCGCCGCGACCTTCTCCACGTCCGCGCCGGCGCCGGAGCTGCCGGTGGAGTAGGACAACATCGCCACCCGGGGTTCGATGCCGAACCGGGCCGCGGTGTCGGCCGACGAGATGGCGATGTCGGCGAGCTGGGCGGCGTCCGGGTCCGGGTTGACCGCGCAGTCGCCGTAGACCAGCACCCGGTCGGCGAGCAGCATGAAGAAGACGCTGGAGGCGACCGAGACGCCCGGCACGGTGCGGATGATCTCGAAGGCCGGGCGGATGGTGGCCGCCGTGGTGTGGGTGGCCCCGGAGACCATCCCGTCGGCGCGTCCGGCCTGCACCATCAGGGTGCCGAAGTAGTTGGGCTGGGCCACCACGTCGTACGCCAGCTCCGGCGTCACGCCGCGGTGGGCGCGCAGCTTCGCGTACGCCTCGGCGAACTCGTCCCGCCACTCGCTCGTCGCCGGGTCGACCACCTGCGCGTCAGCCAGGTCGACGCCCAGCTCCCGGGTGCGGCGGGCGACCTCGTCGGGGCGGCCGAGCAGGGTGAGGTCGGCGACGCCCCGGCGCAGCAGCACCTCCGCCGCGCGCAGGATCCGCTCCTCGGTGCCCTCGGGCAGCACCAGCCGGCGACGTCGGGCCCGGGCCCGGTCGATCAGGTCGTTCTCGAACATCAGCGGGGTGACCCGCGCGGACCGGGTGACCCGTAGCCGGCGGGCCAGGTCGTCGGTGTCCACGCACCGCTCGAACGCGCCGAGCGCGGCCTCCACCTTGCGCGGGTTGGCGGTGCTCGGGCGACCCTCGATCCGGCTGGACGCCTCGACCGTGTCGTAGCTGTCGCTGGCCACCGAGAGCACGGCCAGCCCGGTGTTCATCCGCTCCACCAGCCGCATCGCCCGGGGGTCGGGCTGCTCGCCGAGCGTGAGCACCAGCCCGGCCAGCGAGACCTGCCCGGCCACGTGCGCGGCGCCGGCGGCCACCAGCAGGTCGGCCCGGTCACCCGGGGTGATCACCAGCGCCCCGTCGGTGAGGTGGCCGAGCAGGGTCGGCACGTGCGCGGCGCCGACCACGTAGTCGAGCACGTCGCGGTCGAGCGCGGCCCGGTCGCCGGCGAGCCGGGTGGCGCCGAGCGCCGCCGCCACCTCGGCCACCGTCGGCGCCGACACGGTCGGCACCTCCGGGATGGCGTACGCGGGGACCGGCAGCTCGGGCAGCGCCGTCGGCTCGGGCACCCGGTTGGCGACCACCGCCACCACCGTCGCGCCCAGGTCGGCGAGATCGTGGTACGCGCCGCGCGCCGCCGCCGCGATCGCCTCCGGCGACTGCCCGAACCCGTCCACCACGGGCACCACGACGCTGCCGAACTCGGTCGCGAGGCGGGCGTTGAAGGCAAGCTCGCGGGGGCCGGCGCCGTCGCCGTCGGCGAAGTCGCTGCCGACCACCACGACCGCCGGGCAACGCCGTTCCACCTCCCGGTAGCGGGTGACGATCCGCGAGATCAGCTCCTCCCGCCGGCCGTTCGCGACCAGCTCGGTGGCCTCGGCGTAGGTCACGCCGTGCAACTCGTCGACCGGCAGCTCCACCCGGTAGCGCTCGGTGAGCAGGGCCAGGATCGGGTCGGTGCCGTCGCCGGCGACCAGCGGCCGGAACGCGGCGATCCGCCCGACCTGTCGGGACAGCAGCTCGGCCAGCCCGAGCGCCACCGTGGACTTTCCCCCGCCCGACCCCACGCTGGTCAGGTACACGCTGCGCGCCACGCCCTCACGCTACAAGATCGCCGGTACCCCCGCTCAGGTCCTCGGACCCGCCCCCGTGCCCCCGCTCCTCGCACAGATCTTGCAGTTTCGGCCCTCGTCATGCGTGGTTCGCACCGTTCGTCGGGGCGACAAGTGCAAGATCGCGAGGGCCAGGCGGGGGGTCGGCGGCGCGGAGCAGGGCGTCGGACTTCGCCACCCAGGCGGCGCCGAACGCGAACACGGCGAGCGTCTCGCACCACAGCACCGGTTTGACGGTGTGCCGGACGTCCTCCGGGAGCAGCGTGCTGGCCAGCGCGAGCACGATCGCCAGCACGATGAGCCCGCCGCAGGTCCGGTAGAAGACCACCGCCGAGCGGCGCGGCGGCACGCCTGCGGTGTCCGGGCGGACGAACAGCACCAGGCAGAAGACCGCGAGCACTGCGAAGAGGCCGGCGGCGGCGACCTGGTGCACCACGCCGACGGTACGGTCGAGCTGGTCGACGGTGGTGACCGGCGCCCCGGTGGTGGTGGGGAACAGCGCCACGGTGACCGCCAGGACGCCGGCCACGGTGCCGAGCACGTCCTCCGGCCGGCGGTAGCGGTAGCCGATCAGGAAGACGCCGACGGCGCACATCGAGCCGACGAAGACGTCCCGCATCTCGGAGTGGTAGTAGCCGCTGAGCGAGTCCAGCAGGGTGAGTCGCCGGGTGGCGGCCATGTGGCCGACCACCAGCACGACGGGCAGCGCGAGGCCTACCGATCCGACACCGAGGCGCAGGTGGCGTACCGTCACCGCGTCCTGCGGCGGTTTGTGGCTCCCGGGGTTCATACCTCAACAGTGGACGTCACGCAGCGGAACTAGTCAAATGCGAACTGTCACTCGTCATCGGGGTCGTCGAGGCGCGCCAGCCAGGTGGCGAACCGCTCGATCGGAGTCTCGAACTCCGGGTTCAGGTCGACGAAGTCGCGCAGGCGCTCGCCCAGCCACTCCAGGCTGACCTGCTCGTCGCCCCGGCGCTCGACCAGTTCCTCGATGCCACGGTCGGTGAAGTACACGGTCGTCCTCTCGTCGTACGGCAGCGGCCCGCCCCGGTGCCGGGACGGGCCGCTGCCGGCGGTGGGTCACGGGCGGGGGAGAGCCGCCTCGATCAGCGCGTTCTGCTCGACCTCGTGCATCTTGGCCGAGCCGACCGCCGGGGCGGCGGCGGACGGGCGGGAGATGCGACGCAGCCGGACCTCGGGCAGGTGCTCCAGGAGGTTGAGCGCGACGAACGACCAGGCGCCCTGGTTGGCCGGCTCCTCCTGGACCCAGGCGAAGTCCTCGGCGTTCGGGTACTGGGCGAGCGCGGCCCGCACCTCCTCCACCGGGAGCGGGTAGAGCTGCTCCATCCGGAGGATCACGGTGTCGGTGACGCCGCGCTCCTGCCGGGCCTGGAACAGGTCGTAGTAGACCTTGCCCGAGCAGAGCAGCACCCGCTTCACCTGCTCCGGCGCCGGGGCGCCGGTGTCGGCCAGCACCGGCTGGAACGTGCCCGTGGTGAAGTCCTCCACCGGCGACACGCACAGCTTGTGCCGCAGCAGCGACTTCGGCGTGAAGACCACGAGCGGCTTGCGCTTGGGCGACAGCGCCTGGCGGCGCAGCAGGTGGAAGTAGCTCGCCGGGGTGGTCGGGATGGCCACCCGCATGTTGTCCTCGGCGCAGAGCTGGAGGAACCGCTCCGGGCGGCCGGAGGTGTGGTCCGGCCCCTGACCCTCGTGGCCGTGCGGCAGCAGCAGGGTGACCGCGGAGCGCTGGCCCCACTTCACCTCGCCGGACGAGATGAACTCGTCGATCACCGACTGGGCGCCGTTGACGAAGTCACCGAACTGGGCCTCCCAGGCCACCAGCGCGTTGACGTTCTCCACCGAGTAGCCGTACTCGAAGCCCATGGCGGCGTACTCCGAGAGCAGCGAGTCGTGGACGAAGAAGCGGGACCGCTCGCCGTCGGCGGTGAACGTCTTCAGCGGCAGGTAGTCGTCGCCGGTGCGGGCGTCGACGACCGAGGCGTGCCGCTGGACGAACGTGCCGCGGCGCGAGTCCTGCCCGGCGAGCCGGACGGTGACGCCGTCGTGCAGCAGCGAGCCGAACGCGATGATCTCGCCGAAGCCCCAGTCGATGTTGCCCTCGACGGACATCTTCCGGCGGCGCTCCAGCAGTTGCTGGATGCGCTTGTGCGGGGTGAAGCCCTCGGGCAGGTTGACGTGCGCCTCGCCGATCGCCTTCACCACGGAGGCGTCGGTGGCGGTGTCGACCTGCGGCTCCGGCTCCTCCTCGCGCTTCGGGCGGCCGAGCTGGCGCGGCGTGGTCGCCGCGTCGCGGGTGGCCTTGAAGACGCGTTCGAGCTGGGCCTGGTAGTCGCGCAGCAACTCCTCGGCGTCCTCCACGGTGATGTCACCGCGCCCGATCAGCTCCTCGGTGTAGAGCTTGCGGACCGACCGCTTCGAGTCGATGATCTTGTACATCTGGGGGTTGGACATCGACGGGTCGTCGCCCTCGTTGTGCCCGCGCCGCCGGTAGCAGACCAGGTCGATGACGACGTCCTTGTTGAACGCCTGGCGGTATTCGAACGCGAGCCGGGCGACCCGGACGACCGCCTCCGGGTCGTCGCCGTTGACGTGGAAGATCGGCGCCTGGATCATCCGGGCCACGTCGGTGCTGTAGAGGCTGGACCGGCTGTATTCCGGGGCGGTGGTGAAGCCGACCTGGTTGTTGACCACCACGTGCACGGTGCCGCCGGTGCGGTAGCCGCGGAGCTGGGACAGGTTGAGCGTCTCGGCGACCACGCCCTGCCCGGCGAAGGCGGCGTCACCGTGCACCGCCAGCGGCAGCACGGTGTAGCCCTCCAGCTTGAGGTCGATCCGGTCCTGCTTGGCCCGGACGATGCCCTCCAGCACCGGGTCGACGGCCTCCAGGTGCGACGGGTTCGCCACCACCGACACCTTGACCGCGTGCTCGCCGTCCGGGGTGCTGAACTTGCCGTTCTGGCCGAGGTGGTACTTCACGTCGCCCGAGCCCTGCGTGGACCGCGGGTCGAGGTGCCCCTCGAACTCGGAGAAGATCTTCTCGTACGGCTTGCCGACGATGTTGGCCAGCACGTTGAGCCGGCCCCGGTGGGCCATGCCGATGACGACCTCGTCCAGCCCGGCCTCGGCGGAGGACTCCAGCACCTCGCCGAGCAGCGGGATCAGCGACTCGCCGCCCTCCAGCGAGAAGCGCTTCTGGCCCACGTACTTCGTCTGCAGGAACGTCTCGAACGCCTCGGCGGCGTTGAGCCGGTTGAGCACGTGCTTCTGCTCGTCGGAGCCGGGCTTCTCATATTTCCGCTCGACCCGCTCCTGGATCCAGCGCCGCTCCTCCGGGTCCTGGATGTGCATGTACTCGATGCCGACCCGGCGGCAGTAGGAGTCGCGCAGCACGCCGAGGATCGAGCGCAGCTTCATCCGCTGCTGGCCGGCGAAGCCGTTGACCGGGAAGACCCGGTCCAGGTCCCACAGGGTCAGCCCGTGCTGGAGCACGTCCAGGTCGGGGTGCTTGCGGATCTCGAACTCGAGCGGGTCGGTGTCGGCCATCAGGTGGCCGCGCACCCGGTACGCGTGGATCAGCTCGTGCACCCGCGCGGTCTTGTTGATCTGGCCCTCGCTGTCGACGGCCACGTCCCGCATCCAGCGCACCGGCTCGTACGGGATGCGCAGCGAGGTGAAGATCTCGTCGTAGAAGCCGCGTTCGCCGAGCATCAGCTCGTGCATGACCTTGAGGAACTCGCCGGACTGCGCGCCCTGGATGATCCGGTGGTCGTACGTGCTGGTCAGCGTGATCACCTTGCTGACCGCGAGGTCGGCCAGGGTGGCCTCGCTCATGCCCTGGTAGGGCGCCGGGTATTCCATCGCGCCGACGCCGATGATGGCGCTCTGCCCCTGCATGAGGCGCGGGATCGAGTGCACCGTGCCGATGCCGCCCGGGTTGGTCAGCGAGATGGTGGTGCCGGAGTAGTCCTCCATGGTCAGCTCGTTGCGGCGGGCGCGCCGGACCACGTCCTCGTACGCCTGCCAGAACTGCCGGAAGTCCATCTGCTCGCAGGCCTTGATGGACGGCACGACCAGGTTGCGGGAGCCGTCCGGCTTGGCCAGGTCGATGGCGATGCCGAGGTTGACGTGCTCGGGGCGGAGCATCGCGGGCTTGCCGTCGACCTCGGCGAAGGAGTTGTTCATCTCCGGGTGCTCGACGAGCGCCCGGACCATCGCGTAGCCGACGAGGTGGGTGAAGCTCACCTTGCCGCCCCGGCCCCGGGCCAGGTGGTTGTTGATCACGATGCGGTTGTCGACGAGCAGCTTCGCCGGGACCGCGCGCACGCTGGTGGCGGTCGGCACGGCGAGCGAGGCGTCCATGTTCTGGACGATCTTCGCGGCCACGCCGCGCAGCGGGGTGGTGCCGGCGGCGCTCGCGGCCGGCGCCTTGGCGGCCGGCTTGGCCGGGGCCGCCTTCTTGGCCGGGGCCGGCTCGGCGGTCTTCGCCGCCGGCTTGGCGGCGGGCTTCTCGGCCGGCTTGGCCGGCGCGGCCTTGGCGGCCGGCTTCTCGGTGACCGTGGCCACCGCCTCCTGCTGCTCGGCGGGCTCCGGCTTCGCGGCCGGGGCGGCCGGCTTCTCCGGGCGCGGGGTGGCGGCGCCGGGCGCCGGCCGGTAGTCGGCGAAGAAGTCGTGCCATGCCGAGTCGACGCTCGACGGGTCGGCGAGGTAGCGCTGGTACATCTCCTCGACGATCCACTCGTTCGGGCCGAAACCCGCCAGTGGGTTCTCCTGCGATGTCTGCTGGGTCGACACGGCCGCTAATCGCCTCTTTCACGCGGTTGTGAATGTCACGCGGTGGGCTCCCGCGCCCGATTCGCCGGGCACAGGAGACGGATCCCAGGCTACGCCGTGCGATTGCCGCGGGCATTCTCGCCTCCGGCTGGTGGCCCGTTTCACAGAAGATGCCAGAAGTTCGGCAAACGCTGCGTGGTCCGCCGACTCCTGCTAGACGACGACGGGCCCCGCCCGGTGACGCAGGGTCACCGGCCGGGGCCCGGGTCACGCCAGGCTCAGGAGATGTCGCGCCGCCGGATGGTCAGCACGCCGATCACGCCGGTCACCACCGCGTAGCCGATCAGCACCGCGGCGCCGGCCCACTGCGGCGGGTTGCCTGGGATGTCGGTGTCGCCGCCCACCATCAGGCTGGAAGCCAGCGACGGCACCAGGAGCTGGAGCTTGCTGATCCAGTCGCCGAACCGCTGCGCCAGCAGCCCGATGGCGATGGCCGCGCCGATGGTGCCGCCCAGGTAGAGCAGGATGCCGGTCACGGTCGCGCCGATCTGGCTCCGGATCAGCACGCCGAGCCCGACGCCGAGCACCGACCACAGCAGGTAGGCCAGCCCGTTGAGCGCGATTGCGCGCCAGACCACGCCGCTGCCGAGTTGCGGGTCGACGTCCACCGCGTTCAGGATCAACGGCGCGAAGATCAGGTTGAGCGCCGTGGTGACGATCCAGAACAGCAGCGCCAGCACGCCGGCGGCGGCCAACTTCGCCAGCATCACCGCGGTGCGGTGCGGCGCGGTGAGGAACGTGGTGGTCACCGTCTGGTGGAAGAACTCGCTGGTCACCACCACGATGCCGAGCAGCATCACGATGAGCAGCCCGAAGAACTGCCCGTTGGTGTAGAGGTTGGCGGCCAGGTTGTCAGCCGCGCCGGCGGCCTGGATCTGATCGGCCTGCTCGCCGGCCGCCTCGCCCACGTTTCCGCTGGCCAAGGCGTCGGTCTGCAGGTAGTTGAAGAACAGCGCGAGCCCCCACAGCGGGAGGGTGATCAGACCGAAGATCCACCAGGTGCTGGTGGTACGGATCTTGAGCAGTTCGGATCGGACCAGCGTCATCGGATCTCCGCCTTTCCGGCCGTCAGCTCCAGGAAGACCCCTTCGAGGTCGGGACGTTCGGTGGTCAGCTCGTGCAGCTCGACCTTCGCGGCCAGCGCGATCCGACCCACGGTCGGCGCGTCCACGCCGCTGACCAGCAGTGCGCCGTGCGGGTCGGCGTCCACCGTGGCGGACTGCTCGCGCAGCGCCGCGGTCAGCTCGTCGGCCTGCGGGGTGCGCACCCGCACCCGGGCGCCGTGCGTCATCGAGCCCATCACCTGCTCGACCGGACCCTGCCGGACCAGCTTGCCGGCCGCGATGATCACCACGTCGTCGGCGAGGAGCTGCATCTCGGAGAGCAGGTGGCTGGAGACCAGCACCGTCCGGCCCTCGGCGGCCAGCCCCTTGAGGAAGCCCCGCATCCAGCGGATGCCCTCCGGGTCCAGGCCGTTGGCCGGTTCGTCCAGGATCAGCACCTGCGGGTTGCCGAGCATCGCGGCGGCGATCCCGAGGCGCTGCTTCATGCCCAGCGAGTAGCCCTTGAACTTGCGCTTCGCCGCCGGGGAGAGCCCGACCAGGGCGAGCGCCTCGTCCGCCCGCTCCTTCGGCAGCCCGGCCGCCGCGCAGATCACCCGCAGGTGGTTGATCCCGGTGCGGCCCTTGTGCGCGCTCGACGCCTCCAGCACCGCGCCCACCGTGCGCAGCGGGTCGGTCAGGTCGGCGTACCGGTGGCCGCCGATGGTCGCCGTGCCGGCGGTCGGCGTGACCAGGTTGAGCAACATGCGCAGCGTGGTCGTCTTACCCGCGCCGTTCGGGCCGAGGAAGCCGGTGACCCGGCCCGGCTCGACGGTGAACGACAGGTTGTCGACCGCGCGGACGTTCTTGTACTGCTTGGTCAAGCCGGACACGATGATCTGGCCGGTCGCGGCGTTGGGGCGTGGCTGCCCGTCGGACATCATTCTCCTCTCCTGCCCCGGCGTGCTCGACGCACGCCGGTGGGGGCGCCGTTGCGGGGGCGCCCCGCACAGCCTTCCAACCCGCCGCAAGGGGGTCAATCAGGCGGGATGTGTACGCGCCGTCCTCCTCAGGGAGGAGATCACCCGGTCGGCAGCGCGACCCAGGTGGCGCGGGCCCGGCCCAGCAGCGCGCCGTCCGGCCCGTACAGGCTGGTGTGCACCTCGGCCCGCCGCCCCTCGCCACCCACCGCGAGACCTGTCACCACGCACGCGTCGCCGGGCCGTGGCAGCGCCGTGACCTGCGCGGCGATCCGGCCCAGCACGTACGGGCGGCCGGCGGAGAGCACCGCCCACCCGCCCGGGCAGTCCAGCGCCGCCCAGACCGTCGCGGGCACCACCTCGGCGGGCGCGCGGAACGGCGCGGCGGTCCGCCCGTCCGGCAGTCGGCCGGGAAAGATCCGCAGTCCGTCCGGGTGGTCCGGGCCGCAGACGTAGCAGCGGGGGAACGGGTGGTCCACCAACCCTGGGTACGCCCGCGCGGCCTCCTCGGCGGTGGCCGGGTCCACCGGCGGCACCACCGCGTCGACCGGCCCGACCCGGCGTACCTCGGCGACCAGCCGGCCCTGCGGGTCGCGCACCTCGCCGTCGGCGGCGGTCAGCGGGGTGTCCAGCGGCGGCGGCCGGCGCAGCGTGACCTCCACCGGCCCCCGGTCGCCGAGCGACGCGGCGAAGATGCCGGCGCTCCAGCCGCCGTTGCCGGAGCCGTCCGGTCCGTGGAAACGGGCCTCGACCAGCACGTGCACCTCCGGGGTCACCTCCGCCGGCGTCGTCGCGGCGGTCGCCCGGCAGCCTCGCACACCCGCCGGCCCGGTGCCGCACGCCGCCGCCGACCGGCGTTCACCGGATCGACACCCCTCACCCCGGGCACGGCAACCCGTGGCCCTTACACAGGACCCATGGCCGTTCTGCACGCCGCTGGCGCACCCATCACGACCAGCGGTTACACCCTGCTGATCGCCGACGACCCGACACTGGTCGCGGCCGCGCAACGCCTGCGCCACGAGGTGTTCGCCGGGGAACTCGGCGCTACCCTGCCGCCCGGCGCCGCCGGGCTCGACACCGACGAGTTCGACACGCACTGCGACCACCTGGTGGTGCTCCGCGAGGACACCGGCGAGGTGGTCGGCACCTACCGGCTGCTGCCCCCGGGCCGCACCGACCGGCGCTACGCCGACGGCGAGTTCGACCTGGGCCCGCTGGCCCCGCTCCGCGGCGACCTGGTCGAGGCCGGCCGCTCCTGCGTGCACCCGGACCACCGCACCGGCGCGGTGATCAACCTGATGTGGGCCGGCATCTGCCGCTACCTGCACCTGCGCGGCTCGCGTTGGCTCGGCGGCTGCGCCTCGGTGTCGGTCGCCGACGGCGGTGTCGCCGCGGCCGAGGTGTGGGCGCAGGTCACCGACCGGCACCTCGCCCCGCCGCCGCTGCGGGTCACCCCGCACCGGCCGTGGTTCGCCGAGGCGCCGGCCGTCGACCCGGCCCCGCTCACCCCGGCCGAACGGCGGGCGCTCGTGCCGCCGCTGCTCCGCGGCTACCTGCGGCTCGGCGCCTGGGTGGCCGGCGAGCCGGCGTACGACAGGGACTTCGGCTGCGCCGACTTCTACGTGCTGTTCTCGCTGGACCGGATGAACCCGCGCCACCTGCGGCACTTCCTCGGCGAGGTGGGACCGTGACGCTGCTGGTGGGCGCCGTTCGCCCGAGCCCGGCCGGCGACGGCCTGTGGCGGCCCGCCTCCGGGTGCGGGCCGGAGTGCCTGCCGCCGCCCGCCGCACCGGACGTGTCCGCGACGCGCCGCGTCGGCCGGCTGCTCGGCGTACTCGGAATGCTCCTGGCCGGGGTCGGCCTGGCCGCGCTGCTGCCGGTGCTGCCGGCCGCCGACCGGCGGGCCGCGCTGCGCGGCTGGGCCCGCGGCACGCTCCGCGCGCTCGGCGTGCGGCTGGTGGTCCGGGGCCGGCCGCCGCGTCGCCGCGCGCTGCTTGTCGCCAACCACGTCTCCTGGCTGGACGTGCTCGCGGTGCTGGCGGTGTCGCCGGCCCGGATGCTGGCCAAGCGGGAGGTCCGGGGCTGGCCGCTGGTGGGCGCGCTGGCCGCGGCGGCGGGCACCGTCTTCGTGGACCGGTCCCGGCCGCGTGCGCTGCCGGCCACCGTCGCCCGGGTGGCGGACGCGCTGCGCGCCGGGCAACCGGTGGCGGTGTTCCCGGAGGGTACGACCTGGTGCGGCGTGGCGGCCGGCTGCCGTCCCGGCGGTGGCTTCCGCCCGGCGATGTTCGAGGCGGCGGTCGTGACCGGCGCGCCGGTGGTGCCGCTGACCGTCGCCTACCGGTACGCGGGCGACCCGAGCACGCTGCCCGCGTTCCTCGGTGCGGAGACGCTCTGGGCGTCGGTCCGCCGGGTGCTGGCCGCCCGGGACCTGACCGTGGCGGTGACCGTGTCCGCCGCGCTGCATCCCGCGGACGGGGCGGACCGGCGGCTGCTGGCCCGCACCGCCGAGTCCTCGATCCACCGCCTCCCCCCGTCCCCTACTGCCCTCCACCCCAGCTCCAGCCCCGGCCTCGCCCTGGCCGCCTGACACCCCTCCCACCCCGCCTCCCACCCACCCCGCCTCCCGCGCTCCCCAGCCGGCCAACTTCATGATCACCGCGCCCGTCCCGCCCGGCGCCGCGTGTACCCCGGGCCGGGATGATCAAGGGGTTTGTGTCGAGTGTGGGGCGTCGGCGTGACGTGGAACTCCTTGATCACCGGCGGTTGCGGGTGGGGCAGAGACGCGACACAGTCTTGTTCAGTCGCGATGTATCGCGTTATGCTGCTCTCGTTGCGCGGCGGGTCGTGGGACGCGTCGGGGGTGAGGGGAGGACGCGATGGCCAGGTGGACTGTCGACGGGCCGAAGCGGATCACGCTGGACGAGCCGGTCACCCGGCTGGACGTCCGGCTGGTCAGCGGTCGGCTCAACGTGGTCGGCACCGACGGCCCGGCCCGGGTCGACGTCACCCGGATCAGCCGCCGGCCGCTCGTTGTCGAGCTGCGCGACGGGCGCCTCAGCATCCGGCACGAGCCGTTCCCCCGCTGGCCGGGCGTGCTCTGGTGGCTGGGCCAGCTCCGCCGCCGGTTCCGCGCCGAGGTGTCGGTCGCCGTGCCGGCCCAGGCGCTGGCCGACCTGCACCTGGTCGACGGCGCGCTGGTCGCCTCCGGGCTGCGGCGCGACACCCGGGTCGACGTCACCTCCGGCCAGGTCACCCTGATGGGGCTGCGCGGGCGCACCAGCGCCAAGGTGGTCTCCGGCCCGGTGGAGGCGCTCGGCATCGGCGGCGACCTCGACCTGGAGACGGTCTCCGGCGAGCTGATCCTGGCCGACAGCGCGCCCGACCGGGTCCGCGCCCACGCGGTCTCCGGCTCGATCACCTGCGACCTGGACAATCCCCGGGGCAGCGAGATCAAGCTCAGCGCCATCTCCGGCAGCATCACCGTCCGGGTCCGCGAGGACAGCGACCTGAGCGTCCACCTGCACACCACCTCCGGCCGCATCACCAGCGGCTTCCCGCAGATCTGCGGCGGCCAGCACGGCTTCGGCGCGGTCAAGGACAGCCACGGGGTGCTCGGCGCGGGCGCGGGTAAGCTCTGGGCGTCCGCGACGTCCGGCAGCATCGCGCTACTGGCCCGCCCGGTCGCGGACGCCGACGACCGGGAGGACCTGCCGTGACCGCCGTGTTCAGCCACGGGCGGCTCCGGCTCTATCTGCTCAAGCTCCTCGACGACGGACCGAAGCACGGCTACGAGTTGATCCGCCTGCTGGAGGAGCGCTTCCTCGGGCTCTACGCGCCCAGCGCCGGCACCATCTACCCCCGCCTGCAACGGCTGGAGGTGGAGCAGTTGGTCACGCACACCGCGGCGGGCGGGCGCAAGGTCTACGAGATCACCGAGGCCGGGCGGGCCGAGCTGCGGCAGCGCGCCGACGAGCTGAGCACGCTGGAGGCCGACATCAGCGCCTCCGTCGAGGACCTCTCCGCGCTGGCCGGCGAGATCCGCACCGAGGTGCGCGGCTCCACCCGCGACCTGAAACGGGAACTGCGCGAGGTGACCCGGCAGACCCGCCAGGGCCGCTGGACGCCGCCGCCGACCGTCCGGGCCGGGAGCAACGGGGGCGGGGCCCGCGCCGCCGAGTCGCCGCTGCTGGCCGAGTTCGACAATCGGCTGGCCGCGTTCACCGTCGAGGTCGGCGCGCTGGTGCGGGCCGGACGGCTCAGCGACAACCAGCTCCGGACCGCGATCCGGCTGCTCGACGGCGCGCTCGACGGGCTGCGCCGACTGCTCCGCTGATCTCACAGGTTGTTTCCAGCTTCCGCCCAGCGCGACCGCAGCCGGAGCACGGATGATGGGGCCATGGCGGCTACCCAGACCGAGGCCCGACTGCTCGTCGTCGAGGACGACCCGAACATCCTCGAACTGCTCTCCGCGAGCCTGCGCTTCGCGGGGTTCGACGTGGCCACCGCGACCAGCGGCAGCGCGGCGCTGCACGCCGCCAAGGACCACCGGCCCGACCTGGTCGTGCTCGACGTGATGCTGCCCGACCTCGACGGCTTCGAGGTCATCCGGATGCTCCGCGAGGGCGGTACGCGTACCCCGGTGGTGTTCCTGACCGCGCGGGACGCCACCGACGACAAGATCCGAGGGCTGACCCTGGGCGGCGACGACTACGTCACCAAGCCGTTCAGCCTGGAGGAGCTGACCGCCCGGATCCGGGCCGTGCTGCGGCGCACCGCGACCGGCGAGCAGACCCCGTCCCGGCTCACGTTCGCCGACCTGGAGCTGGACGAGGAGACCCACGAGGTGCACCGCGCCGGCCAGCGGGTGCAGCTCTCGCCTACCGAGTTCAAGCTGCTGCGCTACCTGATGCTCAACGCCAACCGGGTGCTCAGCAAGGCGCAGATCCTCGACCACGTGTGGAACTACGACTTCCGCGGTGACGACAACATCGTCGAGTCCTACATCTCCTACCTGCGCCGCAAGGTCGACAACACCCAGCCCCGGCTCATCCACACCCTGCGTGGGGTCGGCTACGTGCTGCGCAAGCCGGCGGCGTGAACGCGGTCCACGACGCGAAGGGCTGGCTGCGGGGGATCCCGCTGCGGCTCAAGCTGGTCACCGCCGTGCTGGCCCTGGTGGCCGGCGCACTGCTGGTGATCACCGTCTCCACCGCCTACTTCCTGCACAACTACCTCGTTGGCCGGATCGACGGTGAGCTGGACGACCAGTTCAAGCGCGGCGTGCGGGTGGACGTGAACGCCAGCCAGAACGGCCTGCCCACCGACTACTTCGCCAGCCAGTGGGACCGCCGCAGCCAGAACGCGTACGTCCGCCAGGACGGGTCCCTGGTGGTGGACGACCTGCCGGCCGGGCTCCAGCAGGCCGACTGGTACCTCAAGCACGCCGACGGGGCGGCCTTCACCGAGGAGGGCGCGGACAAGCGGGTCCGCTGGCGGCTCGCGGTGCGTCAGGTCGACCAGAACACGTACGTGGCGGTCGGGCAGAACCTCGACGACGTCGACCTGTCGGTGCGCCAGCTTCTCTGGATCGACCTGCTCGCCGGCGGGGCGGTGCTGATCATCCTGGCGTCGGTCGGGGCGGGCATCGTGCGTACCAGTCTCAAGCCGCTGGTGGAGATCGAGCGGACCGCGGCGGCCATCGCCGGCGGTGACCTGACCCGGCGGGTGCCCGACCCGGAGGAGGGGCGGGCCTGCCCGACGTCCGAGCTGGGCCGGCTCTCCCGGGCGCTGAACGCGATGCTGGCGCAGATCGAGGCCGCGTTCACCGCGCGGGCCGCCTCCGAGGCGGCGGCCCGCAGCGCCGAGACGGGCGCCCGGGACGCCGCCGCGTTGGCGCAGGCGTCCGAGGCGCGGGCCCGCCGGTCCGAGGAGCGGATGCGGCAGTTCATCGCCGACGCTTCGCACGAGTTGCGGACGCCGCTGACCACGATCCGTGGCTTCGCCGAGCTGTACCGGCAGGGCGCGGCGCGGGCTCCCGAGCAGACCGCCGACCTGCTGCGCCGCATCGAGGACGAGGCGTCCCGGATGGGGCTGCTGGTCGAGGACCTGCTGCTGCTGGCGCGGATGGACCGGGAACGGCCGATCGCGTTGGCCCCGGTGGAGCTGCCGGTGCTGGCGTCCGACGCGGTGGAGGCGGCCCGGGTGGTCGACCCGGACCGGCGGATCGAGCTGGAGCGGGAGCCGGGGGCCGGCCCGCTCGTGGTGCTCGGCGACGACGCCCGGCTGCGGCAGGTGATCGGCAACCTGATGACCAACGCGCTCACCCACACCCCGTCGGACGCCGCGGTCACGCTGCGGCTGCGGGCCGAGCCGGGGAACCTCGCCGTGGTGGAGGTGGCCGACACCGGCCCCGGTCTCACCCCGGAGCAGGCCGAGCGGGTCTTCGAGCGGTTCTACCGGGTGGACGCCGCCCGGACCCGCCGGGCCGGCGGGCCGACCAGCACCGGTCTCGGCCTGGCCATCGTCGCCGCGCTGGTGGCGGCGCACCACGGCACGGTGGAGGCGGTGGAGACGCCGGGCGGCGGGGCCACCTTCCGGGTGAAGCTGCCGCTGCTGCCCGAGGCGGGCGAGCCCGGCGAGTGACTTACAGAAAACATTCAGGCGGATTCCAGGCTGGTGACAGTGCCACGGGGAAAGCTGTAGGCATGACCGACCACGAGACCGAGCCGCAGCGGTCGCCGGCACCTGCCGACGCCGAGCCGTCGCACCACACCGCCGAGCTGCCCCGCGTCCAGAGCGGGACATCGGACTCCACCACCCCGGCCGCCGGGCCGGTTCCGGCCGACTCCCCGGCCGCCGGAACCGCCGCCCCCGGCGACACCTCGGCCAGCCCGTACGCGCCCGCGTCCGGCGCGCCCGCCAACCCGTACGCCCCAGCCAGCCCGTACGCCCCGCAGTACCCGACCTCGGGGCAGCAGCCGCACCCCTGGTACGGCCAGCAGCAGCACGGCGGCTGGGCCCAGCAGGGCAACGCCGGCTACCCGTCGGCGCAGCCGGCCGGCGGCCCGGTGCCGAGCTACCAGGCGCAGCCCGGGCAGCACCCGTATCAGCAGCACCAGCACCAGGCCGGCCAGCCGCTCCCGCCGTGGGGGCCGCAGCAGCCGGCGCGGCCGAGCCGGGCCGGCAAGTTCGTCGGCGCGGGCGCGCTGGCGCTGGCCCTGATGCTCGGCTCGGGCGTGGCCGGCGGCGCGCTGGCGCTCGCCCTCGACGACGGCGGCGGGGTCACCCGCACCTACTCCGCCGCCCCGGTGATCAACAGCGCCGACCTGCCCAAGATCGCGGCGTCCGTCCAGGACAGCATCGTCACGATCATGACGGACAGCGGTGAGGGCTCCGGGGTGATCCTCAGCGCCGACGGTTTCGTGCTGACCAACAACCACGTGGTCGCCTCCGCCAGCGGTGACACGGTGAAGGTGGTCTTCGCCGACGGCAAGACCGCCACGGCGAAGATCGTCGGGACCGACCCGAAGACCGACCTCGCGGTGGTCAAGGCCAGCGGCGTGAGCGACCTGAAGGCGGCGAAGTTCGGCGACAGCGACGGCATGCAGGTCGGCGACCAGGTGCTCGCGCTGGGCAGCCCGCTCGGCCTGCAGGGTTCGGTGACCGCCGGCATCCTCAGCGCCCGCGACCGCACCATCTCCGCCGGTGAGGGCGGTCAGCAGCAGCAGAGCCCGCAGGGCGCCAGCTCGATCTCCGGGCTGCTGCAGACCGACGCCCCGATCAACCCGGGCAACTCCGGTGGGGCGCTGGTCAACACCCGGGGCGAGGTGATCGGCATCAACACCGCGATCGCCACCGCCGGGCAGGGCAGCAACGGCAACATCGGCGTCGGCTTCGCCATCCCGAGCAACAAGGCCAAGGACGTGGCCGAGAAGCTCCAGCGCGGCGAGAAGATCAGCCACCCGTCGCTCGGGGTCAGCGTGAACGCGGCCGAGGACGGCGGCGCGCTGGTCGCCGCGGTCACCCCGGGCAGCGCCGCCGAGAAGGCGGGGCTCCAGCGGGGCGACGTGATCACCAAGTTCGGCGACAAGGCGGTCAACGACTCCAACGATCTGGTCGGCGCGGTGCAGGCCGGCAAGGTCGGCGACCGGGTCGAGATCCAGTTCAAGCGAAACGGATCCGACGAGAAGGCAACCGTGACGCTCGCCGAGACGTCATAGTCCGCAAGACCTGCCTCCCTCCCGGGCGGGGGGGGGGGGGGCCCGGGGGGGGGGGGGGGGCGGGGGGGCCCCCCCCCCCCCGCCCGGCCCCGCGCCCCGGGCACGCGCCGGGGCCCGCCGCGCCCGG
>NZ_JBITEP010000001.1:571810-631437 GCF_044455315.1 Micromonospora sp. NPDC051300
CGCCCTCTTGCGATGGTGGCTGCTACGGATACCACTCCTACACACAAACCCCCCCGCGCGGGGGGGCCGGCTGGGGGGGGTGGGGGGGGCCGCCCCCCCCCCCCCCCGCCCCTCTTCGTCTCCGGAGCACCGCCGTTTACCGCGGGCCGCCTCGGGAACCCGTCGCCGATCGGGTACGCCGGGGGACCAGCGGGGAGGGACTCGTGGCCGTGAACCAGCCGCCGCCGGAGCACGTGCGAGCCGGGCCCCTCCGGATCGCGATGGTGGTCCCGCCGTGGCTGTCCGTGCCGCCGCCCGGCTACGGCGGCCTGGAGACCCTGGTGGCCGGGCTGGTCGACGCGTTGATCGACCGCGGGCACGCGGTGACGCTGTTCGGCGCCGGCACCGAGCACGGCACCGCCGCCGAGTTCGTCTCCACCTGCGCCGAGCTGCAGTACGACCGGATGGGCGAGTCGCTGCCCGAACTGGCCCACCTGGCGCACGTGGACCGGCTGGTCGACCCGGCCGACTTCGACCTGGTGCACGACCACACCACCATCGGCCCGCTGGTGGCCGGCCGGCGCCGGGTGCCCACCGTGGCCACGGTGCACGGCAACCCGGTCGGCGAGTACGGCACCGTGCTCAGCAACACCGACCGGGGGGTCGGCCTGATCGCGATCTCGCACGCCCAGCGCCGGGCCAACCCCGGACTGCCGTGGGTCGGCACGGTGCACAACGCGATGCCGCTGCGGGACTTCCCCCGCAAGCGGGCGCCGGGCGCCGGCCCGGTGCTCTGGCTCGCCCGGTTCAGCCCGGACAAGGGGCCCGACGTGGCGATCCGGGCCTGCCGGGCGGCCGGCCTGCCGCTCACCCTGGCGGGCAAGTGCCACGAGCCGGCCGAACGCCGCTATCTCGAACAGGTGGTGGAGCCGCTGCTCGGCGACGACGTCGACCTGGTGGTGAACGCGGACCGCGACACCGTGCTGCGGCTGCTGCTCGACGCCCGCTGCCTGGTCATGCCGATCCAGTGGGCGGAGCCGTTCGGCATGGTGATGGTGGAGGCCATGGCGACCGGCACGCCGGTGGTGGCGCTGCGCCGCGGGGCGGTGCCGGAGCTGGTCCGTCCCGGGATCACCGGGCTGGTCTGCGAGCACGCGGACGAGTTACCGGCGGCGTTGCGCGCGGCGGCCGACCTGGACCCCGCCGACTGTGTCGCGCACGTGGCGCGGAACTTCTCGGTCGAGCGGATGGCCGCCGACCACGAGGCGGTCTACCGGGGGTTCCTGGCCGGACGGGCGACGGCGGACGTTCCCCGGACGGCCGTCCCGCTCGCCGGTTGACAGGCGTCAGGTCTGCCCCGCCACCAGCGCCGCCGCGGCGGCGTCGAGCTGTCGCGCGTACCCGGGGGTGATGCTGCCCTCGCGCCGACGCTCGACGATCTTGCCGCGGAGCCGGTCCACGGCGACGGTCACCGCCCCCTCGTCGGGCGCGGCCACCGCGTTGCGCAGCAGGTTGCGCAGGTCCACCCCGACGTCCTCGCGGATCGCGCCCTCCGCCAGCCCCGCCGCGATCAGCCCGTCCACCCGCTCGGCCGCGTCGGCCGGTTCCCCTGCCGACGCGGTCGGCGCGGCGGTGGCGGGTCCGCCGGTCGGCGCGGCCGGCGCGGCGCCGGTCGGCTCCCCGGCCGGGGACGACGCCCCGGTGGACGCCTCCACCGGCCCGGCGGTGGGCAGCACCCGCGGGTGGCTCGGCCGGTCCGGGGTCAGCACCGGCGCGAGCAGCGCGCCGGCGGCGACAAGCGCCACGCCGGCGCCGGCCAGCACCAGAGCCCGCCGCCGCGCCGGCGTGGCCGTCGCCGGACGGGTCGGCGCGGACGTCAGCGCGGGCAACGTCATCGTCGGCGCCAGCATGGTGGTCGCCTGCGGGTCGGCGGGCAGCAACTGGTCGCGCAGCACGGCCGCCACCCGGTGCGCGCTGGGCCGCTGCCGCGGATCGCGGGACAGGCAGCGCAGGCAGACGTTCGCGACCGGCCGGGGCAGCCCGGGTACGCCGTCCAGCGTGGGCGGCGGGCTCTCCGCCAGCGCGGCGCTGAGCTGCTCCCAGGTGTCCGCCGGGTACGGCGGCTGGCCGGTCAGCGTCTCGAACAGCAGCACGCCCAGCGAGTAGACGTCGGTGGCCGGCTGGGTCGGTGCGCCGTCCAGCCGCTCCGGCGCCACGTACGCCGGGGTGCCGAACGTGCCGCCGTCCTCGTCCTCGTCCGGCGCGCCGACCCGGGTGGCGATGCCGAAGTCGAGCACCTTCGCGCCGACCGGCGTCATCATCACGTTGGCCGGGGTGACGTCGCGGTGCACGATGCCGAGCCGGTGCGCCGCGGCCAGCGCCTCGGCCACCTGCGCGCCCGTCTCCACCGCCGCCGGCCAGGGCAGCGGGCCCTCGGTCAGCCGGTGCTCCAGCTCCTCGCCGCTGAGCAGCTCCATCACCACGAACGAGGTGATCGAGCCGTCCGGGGCGACGGTCTCGCCGTAGTCGTGCACGGCGGTCACGTGCGGGTGGTCGAGTTGGGCGGCGGAGCGGGCCTCCTCGCGCACCATGTCGCGGAACCGGGCGTCGGCGGCGAGCGAGGGGGCGAGGACCTTCACCGCCACGACCCGGTCGAGGACCTCGTCGCGGGCCCGCCAGATCACCGACATGCCGCCGGCGCCGATCCGGTCGATGAGCCGGTACCGCCGGGCCAGCAGGCGGCCGCCCTGGAGTGTCGCCATCACCTCGCACCTGCCCTGGGCTCGGGAGCGCTACCAAGGTTGCGGGAATGTGTCCGGCCTGTCAACGGGCGTCGATCCGCGGTGGCGCTGCGCGCCGCCGCGATGGCACGGCGTGACCGGGCGCCCGGTCCGGTGGCACGGACGGGCCCGACCGCTGCCCGCGTGCCAGGATGAACGACATGGCAGGCGGTCCGGTGGCGTTCGTGCTCGGCGGCGGGGGAGTGCTGGGCGCGGTCGAGGTGGGCATGCTGCGGGCCCTGTTCCGCGCCCGGATCCGCCCCGACCTGGTGCTCGGCACGTCGATCGGCGCGGTCAACGGCGCCCTGGTCGCCGCCGACCCGACCGAGGCGGTCACCGACCGGCTGGTCCGGCTGTGGGCCTCCCCGGAGGCGAGCGAGGTCTACGGCGACTCGGTCGCCCGGCAACTGCGCCGGTTCGCCGCGCGGACCCACCTGCACTCGCCGCGCCCGCTGCGCCGGCTGCTGGAGATCGAGCTGGGCGAGGCGACCACGTTCGCCGACCTGGCCGTGCCGTTCCGCTGCTGCGCGGCGAACATCGAACGCGCCGCCGAACACTGGTTCTCCGCCGGGCCGGTGGTGCCGGCGGTGCTCGCGTCCGCCTCGGTGCCCGGGCTGCTGCCGCCGGCCCAGATCGCCGGCCAGCACTACATCGACGGCGGGGTGGTCAACTCGATCCCGGTGGGCGAGGCGGTGGCCGCCGGGGCGACCCGGATCTTCGTCCTCCAGGTGGGCCGCATCGAACGCGAGCTGAGCCCGCCGCGCCGGCCCTGGGAGATCGCCCAGGTCGCGTTCGAGATCGCCCGGCGGCACCGGTTCGCCCGGGAGATGGCGGCGCTGCCCGACGGCGTCGAGGTGCACGTGCTGCCGACCGGCGGGCTGGACCCGCGCGACGACAGCCCGTGGGCCTACCGGGACATGGCAGCGGTGGGGCGGCGGATCAGCCGGGCGTACACCGCCTCCCGCCGCTACCTGGACACCGCCCTGGACCACTGATGCCGCTGCCACCCCGCTGGGTACGCCGGCTGCTGTTCGCGCCCGGCGTCGTGCTGCTCGCCGTCGCCGTGGTGATCACGCTGCCCGGCTGGGCGCTGCTGGCGCTGGCCGCGTCGCCGCTGGTGCCGGGGCGGCTGCGACCGCTGCGGCTGCTCTGGATCGGCGCCGTCTACCTGGTCTGGGACGCCGCCGCCCTGCTCACCCTCTTCGTGCTCTGGCTGGCCTCCGGGTTCGGCCGGCACAAGCGGTCGCCGGCCTTCCAGCGGGCCCACTACGTGGTCGCCGGCCGATTCCTGCGGGTGCTGTTCTGGCAGGCCCGGTGGACGCTCCGGCTGAGCATCGACGTGGTCGGCACAGACCCGGACACCGCGCTGCCCGGCCGGCCCGAGCTGGTGCTCTGCCGGCACGCCGGGCCGGGCGACTCGTTCATCCTGATCCACGCGCTGGTGAACTGGTTCCACCGCGAGCCCCGGATCGTGCTCAAGGAGAGCCTCCAGTGGGACCCGGCCATCGACGTGCTGCTCAACCGGCTGCCCAACCGGTTCATCGCGCCCGGACCGGACGGCCGGGACTCGGCGGTGCGGCAGATCGGTCACCTGGCCACCGGCCTGGACGACGACGACGCCTTCGTGATCTTCCCGGAGGGCGGCAACTTCACCCCGTCGCGCCGGCTGCGCGCGATCGCCAAGCTGCGCGGGCTCGGCCTGGAGCGGATGGCGCTGCGTGCCGAGCGGATGCAGCACGTGCTCGCGCCGCAGCCGGGCGGGCTGCTCGCCGCGCTCGACGCCGCGCCGGACGCCGGGGTGATCTTCGTGGCGCACACCGGCCTGGACCAGATGCTCACCGTCGCGGACGTGTGGCGGGAACTGCCGATGGACAAGCGGATCGTGATGCGGTTCTGGTCGGTGCCGCCGGAGGAGATCCCGGCCGGCGAGCAGGAACGCATCGACTGGCTGTTCGACTGGTGGGCGCGGATCGACAGGTGGGTCGCGGCGAACCGGGACGGCGCGGCCGACTCCTGAGCGGCTTTCGCGCCCGCTTCCGGCGTGCCGGCCGGGTCGCCGCGTAGGGTGCGCTGGTGGAGCAGATCTGCGTGGTGACGACGGTGGTGGACGCCCGCCGGGTGGCGGACGTGTTGGCGGCCGCGGCCGTCGCCGGCCGCCTGGCGGCGTGTGCCCAGGTCGGCGGGCCGGTGGACAGCACCTACTGGTGGCAGTCGGCGATCCAGACCACCGCCGAGTGGTCGGTACGGTTCAAGACCATGCCGGACCGGGTGGACGCGCTCGTCGACCAGCTCCGCGCCAGCCACCCGTACGAGGTGCCGGAGATCCTGGTCAGCCGGGAGGACAGCGGCAACCCCGACTACACCGCCTGGGTACGCGAGCACACCCGACCCTAGGTACGCCTACTCTGTCCGCCCACCGCGCCGTCGGTGAGGCTGGCGGGGTGGAGAACACCGGCTACCCCTGCCCCGGCTGCGGCGCACCGGCCGACCTCGTGGTCGGCTGCCGCACCTGCGGCCGCCCGCCGTACCCGCCCGCGGCCGAGGTGGTGCGGCTGGACCGGGAGATCACCGCGCTGGCCCCGCGGGTGGACGCGGCCCGGCTCGCGTACCAGGAACTGGCCGGCCGGCTGTCCACGGTCCGGCAGCGGCGGGCGGAGCTGGCCGCGCGGATCCGGGCGGAGATCCCCGCCCCGCGCCCGGCGGCCGTGCCGGTGCCGATGCCGGTGCGTCCGGGGCCGCCGGTGGCCGGGCCGGCGCGCCCGGGCGGCGCGGAGACCTCCGCCCGCGCGGTGCAGGGCCTGCTCTTCGTCCTCGGTGGACTGCTGCTGGGCGCCGCCGCGGTGGTCTTCACCGCGGTCGCCTGGGCCGCGTTCGGGGTGGCCGGCCGGGCGCTGATCCTGCTCGCCGTCACCGTCCTGGCGCTCGCCGCGCCGCTGCTGGCCCGGGCGCGCGGGCTGCGCGGCACCGCCGAGACGATCGCCGCGGTGGGCCTGCTCCTGGTGCTCCTCGACGGGTACGCGGCCTGGTCGGTGAACCTGTTCGGGGTGGCCGGCTGGCCGGGCAGCCGGTACGCGGCGCTGGTCGCGACCGGGAGCGCGGCGGTGGCGGCCGGCTACGCGCGGCTGAGCCGGCTCACCGCGCCGTGGTTCGCGGCGTGGCTGGCCGCGCAGCCCGCGCTGCCGCTGGCCGTGGCGGCGGCCGAACCGACGGCGGCCGGTTGGGCGCTGGTCCTGACCGCGCTGGCGCTGGGCGACCTCGTGGTGGTGGTCGTCCTGCGGCGCCGGGCCACCGGCGGCGCGTCGCGAGGGGGCGACGCGGCGCCGGTGGCGGTGCGGGCCGGGACGGTGCTCGGCTGGCTCGGGTACGGCGTGGCGCTGGCCCTGGCGGCCGGCTGTGCGCTGGTGCCGCTGGCCGTCGGGCGCGCCGCCGGCACCGGGCTGTTGGCCGGCGGCCCGTTGCTGGTGGTGGCGTCGGCTCTGGTGGTGGGCGCGTTCGCGGCCGGTGGCCGGGTGCTCCGCGCGGCGGCCACCGGCCTGCTGGTGCCGGTGCTCGCCGCCGCGCTGGTGCGCCCGGTCGCCGCCGAGCGTCCCGGGCTGCTGCTGGTCGCGGCCGGGCTGGTGGCGGCGACGCTGGCCGGCGCGGTCCGGGCGCTGCCGAGCCGGGTGCGCACCGGGCCCCGGTTCGGGGCGCTCACCGTGGCGGCCGGCCTGGGGGCGGTCGCCACGGTGCTGACCGGCCTGGTCGCCGCCGCGACCGCGATCGCCGCGTTCCCGGCCTGGCAGGGCGGCCGGGCGGTGCCGGCGCCGTCCTGGGGCTGGCAGTTGCCGTCGGCGTTGCTGCTCGTCGCCGCCGCGCTGGTGCTGCTGGCGCCCCGGGCCGCCCGGCCGCTGGTCGGGGCGCTCGCCGCCGGGCTGACCGCGTTCGCCGCGCCGGCCGTGGTGGACACGCCCTGGCCGGTGGTGCTGGTCGTCGACCTCGCGGTGGCCGCCGCGCTGCTGCTGGGCGCCGTGCGCCGGCCGCGCCGGGGCCCGCTCGCGGTGGCGGTCGCCGCGTCCACCGCCGCGCTGCTGACCGGGCACGCGCTGCTTGTCGGCTGCGCCGCGCCGGCCGGGGCCGGTGCCGTGCTCGCGGTGACCGCCGGGCTCGGCGTGACGGCGGCCGCGCTGGGCCGGCGCGGGTCGGGGGCGCAGCCGGTCGTCGCCGGGGTCGCGCTGGCCGTGGCGCTGCTCGCCGTACCGGCGGCCGTGGTCGTCGCGCTGTTCGGCCTGGGCGCGCCGCCCTGGTGGCAGTCGCGGGGCGGGACCGCCGCCGTCGTGCTGCCGGTGATCGCCGTCGTCGCGGTCCGCCGCCGCTGGCCGGACCTGAGCGGGTACGCCTCGGCGGGGCTCGCGGCGGCACTCGCCGGGATCGGCCTCGGGCCGCTGGTCACCTCCGGCGCGGAGCCGGTGGCGCTCTACGCCGTGACCGCCGCGCTGCTGGCGCTGGCCGCCGGTGGCGGGAACCGCCCGCCGGTCGCGCCCCGGGTGGTCGGCGTCGCGTCGGCCGGCCTGGCGGTGCTGGCCGCCGCCCCGGCCGCGCTGGCGGTCCTCGGGAACCTGCCGGTGCGGCCCTGGTCCGGGGCGCCGGGCACGGCGGTTCCGGTGGGGGCGGGCCGCGCGGGACTGGTGCTGGTGCTGCTCGGCGTCGTCGCGGCGGGATACGCCCGTGCGGCGAGGCGGCCGGCCCGGGTGGTGGAGCCGGCTCGGGTCCTGGCTGATCCGGCTCGGGGTGGGGCGGGCGCGACGGCGGTGGTGAGCCCGGCTCGGGAGGTGGCGGGTCGGGTCCGGGCGGGCCGCGGGGCTCCGGCGGACACCCGGGGTTCCGGCTGGTGGTGGCCCGCGCTGCCGTTCGGGGCGGTGGCGCTGCCGGTGCTGCTCGCCGCGGCCGGGGCGCCCTGGCCGGTGGTGCCGGCGGTGGCGTTCGGGACCGGGCTCGCCGCGCTGCTCACCGTCGCGCTGGCGGGCTGGGGGGCGCTCCGGCCGGCGGGCGCGAGCACGCTCGCCTCGTCGACGGGGTCGGGCGGGGTGCCGCCGGTGGCGGCGGCGGTGCTGCTGCCGCTCGGGGCGGTGCTCGGCGGGTTCGGGTTCGCCGGGCTGCTCGCCACCCGGGCCGGGACGCTCGTCGCGCTGGGCGTACTGGTGCTGGCCGGAGTCGTGGTGGGGGCGGCGGGCCGGTCGGTCGCCGTCCGGCTCGCCGGTTGGCTGGGCGGCGTCTCGGCGGCCACCGGCTTCGCGGTCACCGCCCCGCTGGCCGCCGGGCTGCCACTGCGTACCGCCGCGTTCACGGTCCTGGCCGTCGCGACGCTGACCCTGCACGCCGCCCCGACCCTGCGGTCCACCCCTCGCCTCGTCGATCTCGGACGTGTGGTCGGTCGGGAAAGGCGTGATCCCGGCAACCTGGGCGCCACAACTCCCAGATCGACGAGCTGGGGGGTGTTGGAGGGAGTGGCCCAGGCGGGGGCGGTTCTCGCGGTGGTGCTCGCGGGTGGGGCGCTGCGGTATGCGGCGGGAGTCTGCGTGCTGTGGGGACTGGCGGTGGCGGTGCGGGTGCTGCGTCGAGGGGAGACGCCGGCCGGGCGTACCGGTCTGGCGGTGGTCGCGGCGGGCAGCGAACTGCTCGGCGGGTGGCTGCTGCTGGCCGCCGGTCAGGTGGCGGTGCTGGAGGCGTACACGGTGCCGGCGGCGTTGCTCGCCCTCGGCGCCGGCCTGCTGGCGCTGCGTCGCCGACCGGGGCTGACCAGTTGGCTGGCGCTCGGCCCGGGGCTGGGCGCGGCGCTGCTGCCCAGCCTGGTCTCGGTGCTGGCCGCGCCGGACCCGCAACCGGTACGGCGGCTGGCGCTCGGCGCGGTCGCGCTCGGCGCCGTGCTCGGCGGGGCGGTCCGGCGGTGGCAGGCGCCGGTGGTGCTGGGTGCGGCGACGCTGGTGCCGCTGGCGCTGCACGAACTGGCCCGGGGCTGGGACCTGCTGCCCCGCTGGATCTTCCTGGGGCTGGGCGGACTGCTGCTGATCGGCCTGGCGGCCACCTACGAGCGGCGGCGACGGGACCTGGCCCGGCTGCGCTCGGCCGTCGCCCGGCTGAGCTGACACCCGGCCGGCTGAGCCGCCGGGCCGGGCGGCGGGTCCCCGCGTCCGGCGGCCGGGTCAGCTCAGGACGCGGTCGCGGCCGGCTGTCCGGTGCGGTCGGGGGCCGGGCGGCGGGTCAGCACCCGGGGGCCGGCCTCGGTGACCGCGACGGTGTGTTCGGAGTGGGCGGTCCGGGAGCCGTCGGCGGAACGGATGGTCCAGCCGTCGTCGTCGACCCGGATCTCGTCGGTGGAACGGCACAGCCAGGGCTCGATGGCGACGGTGAGGCCGGGGGTCAGCTTCATGCCCCGACCGGGGCGGCCGCTGTTGGCGACGTGCGGCGCCTCGTGCATGGTACGGCCGATGCCGTGGCCGCCGAACTCGCCGTTGACGCGGTAGCCGTAGGAGTGGGCGACCTCGCCGATCGCGGCGGAGACGTCACCGAGCCGACCGCCGGGTCGGGCGGCGGCGATGCCGGCCTCCAGCGCGACCTCGGTGGCCTCGATCAGCGTCAGGTCTGCCGGGTCGGGGGTGCCGACGACGAAGGAGAGCGCCGAGTCGGCGGCCCAGCCGTCGATGGTGACCGCCATGTCGATGCTGAGCAGGTCGCCGTCGCGCAGCACGTAGTCGTGCGGCAGGCCGTGCAGCACCGCGTCGTTGACCGACAGGCAGAGCACGTTGCGGAACGGACCGCGGCCGAACGAGGGGGAGTAGTCCCAGTAGCAGGACTCGGCGCCGCGTTCGGCGATCCGCCGGCGGGCGTGGTGCTCGATGTCCATCAGGTTGACGCCGACCGCGGCGACGCCGCTCAGTTCGGCGAGCAGTTCCCCGACGAACTGGCCGGTCACCGCCATGCGGTCGATCTCGTTGGTGGACTTGAGCTCAATCACGGTATTTTTATACCACGCCCGGTCGGGGCGCCCCGGAGGGAATATCCTGCTGCCATGGTTCGCCAGCCACTGACGCCCGAACAGATCGCCGCCGGCCGGCGTCTCGGCACCGCCCTGCGGTCCGCGCGGGCCGGCCGCAGCCTCGTCGAGGTGGCGCTGGCGGCCGGCATCTCCCCGGAGACGCTGCGCAAGATCGAGGCGGGTCGGCTGCCCGCGCCGGCGTTCGGCACCGTGGTCGGCCTCAGCCGGGCCCTAGACGTCCCGCTCGCCGAGCTGGCCGACGTCTGGTCGGCCGAGGCACCCGCCCGCCAGGCGTCCTGACCGCGGCGGTAGGGGCAGCACCACCCCGAACGCGGGGGCTGGCGGGATTACCCAGCGCTATCCAGATTGCCAAGATTGGTGACGGAGAGTCGCCTACCGGAGCGCGGCTCGCGGCCCCGGGGGCGACATGAGTTCATCGACGTTGACGGCACCGAACGCCCGGCGCGGCAGTGACTACGCGCGCCTGTCCCGCCGGGTCGCCGAGGCGGGGTTGTTCGACAGGCGGCCCGGCCGCTACGCGGTCCGCATCGCGCTCACCCTGGGCGCCTTCCTGGCCGGGTGGGCGCTGGTGGCGGCCGTCGGCGACTCCTGGTGGCAGCTCCCGCTGGCGGTCGTGATGGCGGTGGCCACCACCCAGGTCGCGTTCCTCGGGCACGACGCCGGGCACCGGCAGATGTTCCGCCGGCGCGGCCCGAGCGAGGCGGCCGGCCTGGTGGCCGGCAACCTCGCCGTCGGGCTCAGCTACGGCTGGTGGGTGGACAAGCACAACCGGCACCACGCCAACCCGAACCACGCCGACGAGGACCCGGACGTCGGCGCCGGCGCGCTGGTCTGGACGTACGAGCAGGCGCGGGCGACCCGGGGGCTGAGCCGGTGGGTGGCCCGCAGGCAGGCCTGGCTGTTCTTCCCGATGCTGCTGCTGGAGGGGCTGGCGCTGCACGTGGCGAGCGTCCGGGCGTTGACCGGCCGGGAGCCGGACGGCCGGTGGCGCGTCCCGATGCGGCACCGGGCCGTGGAGGCGGTGCTGCTCGCGGCGCACGTCGTCGGCTACGTCGGCCTGCTGCTGGCGGTGATGTCGCCGGGCAGGGCGCTGCTCTTCGCCGCCGTGCACCAGGGACTCTTCGGCCTCTACATGGGCTGCGCGTTCGCCCCCAACCACAAGGGCATGCCGATGCCCACCGCCGACGACCAGCTCGACTACCTGCGCAAGCAGGTGCTCACCGCCCGCAACGTGCGGGGTGGCCGGTTCGTCGACCTGGCGTTGGGCGGCCTCAACTACCAGATCGAGCACCACCTGTTCCCGAACCTGCCCCGCGCCAACCTGCGCCGGGCCCAGCCGCTGGTCCGGGCGTACTGCGCCGAGCAGGGCGTCCCGTACGCGGAGACCGGGCTTGTCGAGTCGTACCGGCAGGCGCTGGCGCACCTGCACGACGTGGGGCGACCGCTGCGCGCGGGGTGAGCGCGGCGGGCCGGGCGGGGGCGTCGGGGGGCGTCCCCGCCCGGTGTGGGTGTGCGCCGGAGGCCGCCGGCGGGGGCGGCCGGTAGGGTCGTCGCATGGTGGACGGGCACGACATGGTGCGGAGCGCGGCATGAGATTCGAGATCAGCAAGGTGCTGGACGCCATCGAGGGACGGGTCTGCACCGACCCCTCGCTGGCCCGGGCCGTGGTCGACTTGGCCGAGGTGATCCGGTGGCAGAACCTGGACGGCGGCCGGCCGGCCAGCCTTTTGCGGCTCGGCATGGTGATCGACGCGCTGTCCCGGCAGATCGGTGAGGACAGCGTCCAGGTCTACGCGATCGTGCACCGGGCGCTGCTCTCCGACGCCGACCTGACCTCCAACGAGCGGATGGTGGTCCGCCGCTGGGCCGACGACGGCCTGGTCGAGGTGCTCGACCAGCCGGGGGACCGGATGCTGGAGGTGGCCGACCTGCTCGGCCTGCCGGTGCTCACCCGGGCGAGGCTCGACGGGCTGGTCGGCCGCTATCCGTGGGTCGGCCAGGCCGGCCGGGTGCTCGCCCCGGTCCCCGGCGCCGGCGGGCCGGTCTTCATCGCGCACGTCGGCGGCGGCCAGGACCCGGTCACCGGCAGCCGCTCGCCGGCCGGCGTCAAGCTGCTCTCCCGGCAGTGGCGCTGCCCGGAGCCGGGCTGCGCGCTCTTCGGCGGCGGCGGGGGCGGTGGCGCCTTCGCCGACCTGGCCGGGATCGACCGGGCGCCGTCCGAGCAGCCGCCGCCCACGCTGCGCACCGGCGCGCCGACCTGCCCCCGGCACGGCGCGCGTCTCTCCGACGCCGGCCAGCGCCCGCGCAGCGAGGTGCTGGCGGTGCGCATCGGCGGCCTGGTGCGGCGGCGGTTCGTGCTCACCGAGACCGAGCCGGTGGCGGTCGGCCGGGCACCGGACGGGCCCGGCGGGGTGCAGCTCGGCCAGTGGCTCAACGACGAGGCGCGGCGCTGGGTGAGCCGCAGCCACGTCCGCTTCGACCTGGGCCGCGCGGGCGAGGTGGTGGTCACCGACACCAGCACCAACGGCTCCGGCGTACGCCCGGGCGGGTCGATGGTCGAGACGGAGCGGATCCCGCTGCCGCCGCAGCAGTCCCGGACGCTCGGCGAGGGCGACCTGATCGAGCTCTACCCGGGCGTGCAGATCGGGCGGGCCGCCGACACGACGAGCGACGCGACGTACACCCCGAACTCGGTGATGGCCGAGGCGCCGACCATGGCGATGCGGCTGCCGCGTCCCTGACCGCACACGCGAGAGGGCGCCGGGACCGTCGTGGTCCCGGCGCCCTTCTTCGGGTACGGCGTCAGCCGGCCAGCACGGCGGCGAGCTGCGCGACCGCGTGGTCGATCTCGTCCTCGGTGATCACCAGCGGCGGGGCGAGCCGGATGGTCGAGCCGTGGGTGTCCTTGGCCAGCACACCGCGCTCCATCAGCCGCTCGCAGGCCTGCCGGCCGCTCATCAGCGCCGGGTCGATGTCGACGCCGGCCCAGAGGCCGCGGACCCGGACGGCGACGAGGCCCTTGCCGAGCAGCGCCTCCAGGCCGGCCTTCAGCCGCTCGCCCAGCTCGGCCGAGCGGCGCTGGAACTCGCCGGTCGCCAGCAGCCGGACCACCTCGGTGGCGACGGCGCAGGCCAGCGGGTTGCCGCCGAACGTCGAGCCGTGCTGGCCCGGCTGGAGCACGCCGAGCACGTCGGCGTTCGCGGCCACCGCGGAGACCGGCACGATGCCGCCGCCGAGCGCCTTGCCCAGCAGGTACATGTCCGGGACGACGTTCTCCAGGTCGCAGGCGAACGTCGCGCCGGTGCGGCCCAGGCCGGACTGGATCTCGTCGGCGATGAACAGCACGTTCCGCTCGGTGCAGACCTCGCGCACGCCGGGCAGGTAGCCCTCCGGCGGTACGACGACGCCCTGCTCGCCCTGGATCGGCTCCAGCAGCACGGCCACCGTGTTCTCGTCGATCGCGGCGGCCAGCGCGTCCAGGTCGCCGTAGGGGACCACGGTGAAGCCCGGCGTGTACGGCCCGAAGTCGGCCCGCGCGTCCTCGTCGGTGGAGAAGCTGACGATGGTGGTGGTGCGGCCGTGGAAGTTGCCCTCCGCCACCACGATGTTGGCCTGGCCCGGGGCCACGCCCTTGACCTGGTAGCCCCACTTGCGGGCGACCTTGATGCCGGTCTCCACCGCCTCGGCGCCGGTGTTCATCGGCAGCACGAGCTCCTTGCCGCAGAGCGCGGCCAGCTCCCGGCAGAAGTCGGCGAACTGGTCGTGGATGAACGCGCGGCTGGTCAGCGTGAGCCGGTCGAGCTGCGCGTGCGCGGCCTCGATCAGCTTCGGGTGCCGGTGGCCGAAGTTCAGCGCCGAGTAGCCCGCCAGGCAGTCCAGGTAGCGGCGGCCGTCCACGTCGGTGAGCCAGGCGCCCTCGGCCGACGAGATCACCACGGGCAGCGGGTGGTAGTTGTGCGCCGTGTGGCGCTCCGCGTCCCGGACCGCGGAGGGCGTCCGCAGCATGTCGTCGATGATCACTTGAATGCCTTTCCCTGACGGAGTCGCAACGTGCAGCACTTCGGTCCGCCGCCGGCCTTGCGCAGCTCGGACAGGTCGATCCCGATTGTCTCGTAGCCCCGGTCGCGCAGCTTCGCGGCCAGGTCGGTGGCCTGCGCCGGCAGCACCACGTGCCGGCCGTCGCTCACCGCGTTCAGGCCCAGCACCTCGGCGTCGGCCATGGTGGCGTGGATCGCGTCCGGGAAGAGCCGGCGCAGCACCGCCTGGCTGCCCGGGGAGAACGCCTCAGGCAGGTAGGCCACGGTCCGCTCGTCGAGCACGGTGAGCGCGGTGTCCAGGTGGTAGAAGCGGGGGTCGACCAGTTGCATGGTCACCACCGGGTAGCCGAACACCTCCTGGAGCTGCGCGTGCGAGGCGTGCGCGGTGCGGAACCCGGTGCCGGCGAGCAGGTGGTCGCCGACCAGCAGGACGTCGCCCTCACCCTCGTTGACGTGCTTCGGGTCGTACATCTCGAAGCCGGCGGCCTCGAACCAGGCGCGGTAGGCGGGTGCCTCGTCGGCGCGCTGCGGGTCGCGGAACTGCACCGCCATCGCCTTGCCGTCGATCACCGTGCCGCCGTTGGCCGCGAAGACCATGTCCGGCAGGCCGGGGACCGGGTCGATCAGTTCGACCTCGTGGCCCAGGTCGACGTACGTCTGGCGGAGCTGCTCCCACTGCCGGATCGCCAGGTCGGGGTCGACCGGGGCGGTGGGGTCCATCCACGGGTTGATCGCGTAGTCGACGGCGAAGTACGTCGGCCGGCACATCAGGATGCGCTGGCGGGTGGCGTCCATCGTCATGTGGTGCTCCCAGGGTCGGGCGCGCCCGGCCACGGTCGGCCCACGGGCTGGCGCCGTGCCTCAACCGTATGCGGCCCGGTGCGTCGACTTCCACCGTGGGAACTTGCGTTCAGCAGCGGATCGTTGCGTCTGGGGACCGGTAGCCGAAGGATCGTTGTGTCGACCCCGGGAAACACTTCGGGGGGCGGCGAATCGCCGCCCCCCGAAAGGGTGTTGCCCGGCCGGTGAACCACCGGAACTGCCCGGTGAACCACCGGAGCTTGATCGGGCTGCCGGTCGCTGCCGGCGAATCGGAAAGTGCCCTCAGAATCGATCGACAAACTGTGAGTCAAGCCACTCGCGGAACCGGCTCACCCACTCGCCGTCCGTGGTCGGCCAGTCGAACTGCCCGGTCATCGCCACCACGCCCAGCACCACGGCGGCGAGACCGACCGCGATGCCGATCAGCGCGTCCGACTTGCCGGCCACGTGCCGGCGGCGGGTGGCCATCAGACCGAGCACGGCGAGCACCGCGCCGGCCGCGCCGAGCCCGATGCCGTAGCCGGCGAGCGTGCCGGAGAGCACGAAGAGCGCGCCGACCACGGAGACGATCAGACCGAGCGTGGCGAGCAGGCTCGCCCGCGGCTTCCTGGTCAGCTCCGGGTCGACTGCCCCGTCCGGACGGCCGTCCCGGTCCAGGTCGACCGGTCGGTCCGCGTGGCCGTCCCGGTCCAGGTCGACCGGGCGGTCCGGTCGGCCGTCCCGGTCGAGGTCGGCGGCGCGGTCCGGTCGGCCGTCCCCGTTCAGGTCGACGGTGCGGTCCTGGGTCGGTTCCGGGTCGACGGGCCGCACGTTCCGGTCCACCGGCCGGCTGGTCGCCGCCCGGGCCGAGGCGGCCCGCTGCGCCGCCCGCCGCTCCGCCTCACCGGTCCGTGGCACGGTCTCGACGTGCCCGTCGGCGACGGGTCCGGTCCCACCGGCCGGCCCGTCCGCGGGCACTCGTCCGGCGTCGGTCACCGGCCCGGTCTCGCCGGCCCGCCCGTCCACGGGCCGCCCGGCGTCGGCGGCACGCTCCGCCTCGGTGGCGGTGGCGTCGCTGCGGTACGTGGTCCGCGCCGCGTCGCGGTCGGTCACCACCGGTCGGCCGGCCGTTCCGTCCGCGACCGGGTTCTCGTCGCGGGCGTCCACGACTCCGTCGCCGTTCACATCGGTACTGCGCGCCGGAGAGTTCCGGCGGGACAGAATGTTCACCTCGGTACCTCCTGATGCAGGCGCGGAGGCCGCGCATGACGGTCAGGGAGGTACCCAGACGCGGGGAATTCGACACCCGTCGACGGGAGCGCGGGCCCCCCCCCCCCGGCGGGGGGCGCCGCCCCGCGCCCCGCCGCGGTGGGGGTCGGCGGCCACGGGGGTGGGGGGGGAGGCCCTCTTGGTGTTTGTGTGGTTCCCACTGGGGGGGTTTTGCCACCCGCCGCGGGGGGCGGCCGCCCCCGCGGGGGCGGGGCCCCCCCCGCTCCGGTCCGCCGTCAGGACTGGGTACGCGACCACTGCTGGTTGGTGCCGCTGCCACAGGTGAACTGCTGGACGTCCGCGCCGTCGCCGGTGCCGGCGTTGACCACGTCGAGGCACTTGCCGCTGTGCCGGGCCCGGAGCTGGAACCAGCCGCCGGTCGCGGCCCACTGCCACTGCTGGTTGGCGCCGGCGCCGCAGGCGTACTGGATGATGTTGGCGCCGTCGGCGGTGGATGCGCCCGCGACGTCCAGACACTTGCCGCTGTTGGCGTTGACGAGCCGGAACCCGCCGCCGCCGGCGTCCTGGAACTCCCACCGCTGGTTGTCGCCGCCGTTCCACGCCCACTGCTTGACCTCGGCGTTGTTGGCGGTGGAGTGATCCATCACGTCCAGCACCCGGCCGCTGTGCCGGGCGGTGATCCGGTAGCGGGTGGGTGAGCTGCCGACGACAGTTCCGGCGGCCGCGTCGATGGTGACCGTCGGATACCAGGTCAGGCTCATGCTGGTGGCGGTCGGGAAGGTGATCGGCAGCCACACGTACTGCGAGTCGTTGACCGGGCCGCCCCACGCGCCCGCCCAACGGTCACCCAGGTAGAGGTAGCTGGTGGTGGACGTGCCCTGGATCGGCAGCACGAAGGCCGGCTGGGAGGCGAACGTGGTGCCGTTGCCCACGTCGGTCCAGCCGGTCCACGGCCCCGAGACGCTCGGCGCGGTGGCGTACCGGGCCTGGTTCGGGCTCCAGCCCGTCGCCGCCGAGGTCAGCAGGAAGTAGGTGCCGCCCCGCTTGAACATCGCGGGCGCCTCGCGGGTCGCGCCGGGCCAGAAGTTGCCCACCAGGCCGGCGACGTTCAGGTAGTCCGCGGTGAGCCGGTAGATGTTCAGGTCACGGTTCTCGTTGGCGGCCGAGATCATGTACGCGGTGCCGTTGTCGTCGTAGAGCGTGATGTCCCGCGACATGTGCTGCCCGAGCGGCCGGAAGCTGCCGTGGTAGGTGTAGGCGCCGTCCACGGTCGCCGACGAGGCGACCGCGGCCCGCGCCTCGTTGTAGTCGGACCCGTTCTCGTTGTGCATCCACATCACGAACCGGCCGGTGCCGGCGTTGTAGACGACCTTGGGCCGCTCGATGTTGGCCCGTTGCAGCTCGCTTGCCGACGCCTGGGTGAGCACGTTGTTGCGGAACTCCCAGGTGCGCAGGTCGGTGGAGCGGTAGACGGAGACCGCCCGGAACGTGTTGTCCGGGTTCCGGTTCTCGCCGAACCAGTAGTAGTAGTTGTCGACCTTGAGGACGCCGCCGCCGTGCGCGTGCACCACGGCGCCGCTCGTGTCGACGAACTGCGTGCCGTTGGTGACGGTCACCGGCGCGGCCAGCGCGCCCGAGCCCGGCGCGACCACCGTCGCGAGGGCCACGGTCAGCGCCGCCAGGCCCGCCAGCACACGTCCGCGCCCGCCCGTCCGATCCCCCGGGAAACGCATGCCGCTCACCGGCCGCAGATCGGCGTGATGCCGGCGGACGCGCTGCTGGCCGCCACGAGTACGCCGAACGTCGTCGAGGCGCCCGGCGGCAGCGTCCCGTTCCAGGAGGCGTTGCGGACCGTGACGTTCTCGCCGGCGCGCTCGGCCACCCCGCCCCAGATCGACTCGATGCGTTCGTCAGCGGTCCAGCGCCAGGAGACGCGCCAACCGCCGGTCGGCTCCGTGCCGGTGTTGCGCACGGTGACGGTGGCGACGAAGCCGCCGTACCACCGACTGTCGATCCGGACCGTCGCGGCGCACGTCGACGTCGACGCCGTCCGCGCCGGCCCGCCGATGATGTACGGATCCCGATGGCCCTGGGTGTCGCTGAACCGGAACCAGTAGTCGGTGTCGGGCGTCAGCCCCGTGACGGTCACCGCCCCGTATCGCTCCGGCCCGGAGACGGCCTCGGCCGCCGGGTCGCGCCACCCCGTGGCGTCCTCGCGGCTGGTGAAGAGCGTGACGACCATCGGTGGGTCGTAGCCGCAGGGCGGGCTGAGCAGGATCGAGTAGCTGACGGTCAGGCTGGTGGCTGTGGTCCCGGTCACCTGGCCGCTGACCGGCAGCGCCGGCGGGCACGCCAGCGTGGGCGTCGGGGTGGGCGCGGGTGTCATGGCGGGGGTGACGGGCGACTGGGCGGCCCCGGCCGAGGTGGCGAGGCCGGTGAGGGCGAGGGCGGCGGTCAGAGCTACGCCGAGGGTACGGATCATCCTGCGCTCCTGCACTGAGCTGCGGGCCCCGCGACGGCGGTGGGCGGCGTTCGGCCGCCCGGGCGGCGTCACGGCGGCACGGCGGACTGCCGGAGAGGACTGCCCGGCACCGGGCGCCGGAGCGCCCCGCGCGTCGCTCTCCTGCTGGGATCGAACGGCTCGCACCGGCTCCCGGGCGCGGCTGGACACAGTCTGTCAGTCGACAACCGTCGATTCAACGACGTCCCGCGCTGCGGTCGGACCGCCTGGCTACCCTTGGTACCCGTGCCAGAGGGACACAGCATCCACCGCCTCGCCGCCCGCCACGCCGAGCTGTTCGCCGGCGACAAGGTGCACGCGGACAGCCCGCAGGGGCGCTTCGCCGAGGGCGCCGCGCGCCTCACCGGCACCGTCCTGGACGACACCGAGGCGTACGGCAAGCACCTGCTGCACCACTACGCCGGTGAGCTGACCCTGCACGTCCACCTCGGGCTCTACGGGAAGTTCGCCGACGGGTCGGGGGAGCCGCCGGACCCGGTCGGCCAGGTGCGGCTGCGCCTGCACAGCGACCGCAACTGGCTGGAGCTGCGCGGCCCGACCGCCTGCGAGCTGCTCACCCCGCCCGAGGTGGCGGCGCTGCGCGGCCGGCTCGGCCCCGACCCGCTGCGCGCCGACGCCGAACCCGATCGGGCGTACGCGCGGATCCGGCGCAGCCCCACCCCGCTCGCCGCGCTGCTGCTCGACCAGTCCGTGGTGGCCGGCGCCGGGCTGATCTTCGTGACCGAGGCGCTGTTCCGGGCCGGGTTGCCACCGCTGCTGCCCGGCCGGGAGCTGACCCCGGCGGGCTGGGCGGAACTCTGGGCGGACCTGGTGGCGCTGATGACCGTCGCGGTCGAGCGCGGCCGGATCGACACCGTCCGCGACGCCGACCTGCCGGAGGCGACCGGCCGGGCGCCGCGCGTCGACAGGCACGGCGGCGAGGTGTACGTCTACCGCCGCCCCGGCGCGCCGTGCCACGTCTGCGGCACCGAGGTGAGCCGGGGCGTGCTGGCCGGGCGCAACCTCTACTGGTGTCCCACCTGCCAGGCCGGCTGACTCACCTCGCGTCGAGCAGCCAGCGGGCCGCCTCGACGTTGCCGGGGAAGACCTGGTCGCCGCCGACGCTCCAGGCCAGCGTCTGCCCGACCGCCCAGCCGCGCACCCGTTCCCGGTCCAGCCCCAGCTCGGCGCTGAGCCGGTCCAGCCGGTGCCGTACCGCCGTCGGGGAGTGACCCAGCTCCGCGCCGCGCACCAGCGGGACGACCGCGAACTCGCGCTCGCCGACGAGCGGCTTCGGGTCGATCACCAGCCACGGCTCCCGGCCGGCGGCGAGCACGTTGCCGGCGTGCAGGTCCTGGTTGACCAGCACCTGCTCACCCTGGTCGGGCGCGAGGTCGGCGAGGAACCCGAGCGCGGCGTCGAGGAGTCGCCGCTCGTACGGTCGGTTGGTCCGCCGCCAGTTCCCGGGCATCCGCTCCGCCCAGCCGGCCGCCTCCTCGGCGAGCGGCGTGAACGGCGCACCGGCCGGCACCCCGAGCCGGGGCAGCAGGTCCACCGCCGCGTCGAGCGCGGCGTCGGCCGGCAGCGTGTGCAGCGGGGTACCCGGGTCGCAGCGTTCGACGAGCAGCGCGCGGTGTTCGGCGTGGTGGGCGAGCAGCCGGATCGCGCCCCGGCCTGCCCAGTGCGCCAGCGCGGTGGCCTCGTGGATGCTGTCGTCGTCCGGGTACTGCAGCTTGAGCACCGCCCGCGTGCCGTCCGGCAGCTCGGCCGGCAGGGCCAGCGAGGCGAACGCGTAGGCGAACGGCGGGCCGACGGCGGTCAGCTCCCACCGCGCGACGATCTCGGCCAGCCGCGTCGGCAGCTCCGCCAGCCACGCCCGCCCGACCGGCGTCCGCTCGACCCACCGCAGTCCGTCCGGAATCTCCCACCGCATCCGGTCATCCTGACCGAACCGGGTGATCGGCGCCGCCCCGCCCGGTCACGGCGTCCGGTCACGCCCGACGGTCGCCGGCCGGGGTCGCCCGGTGTGGCCGCCTCGCGCGGCCGTCCCGGTGTGGCCGCCTCGCGTCGCCGTCCCGGCGTGGTCGCCCGCCCCGGTGTTCCCGCCCGGCGTCAGGCCGGGCCGTCCGCCGGGGTGACGTCGTGGCGTCGCCGGGCCAGCAGCATCAGGCCGGCGCCGACGAACAGCAGGGCCGCCGCGCCGCCGACCAGCGACGGAACCGCCGGACCGGTGATCGGCAGCGTGCCGGAACCACCGCCGGACCCCGCACCGGGCGGCGTGGCGCCGCCCGCCACCACCCGCACCGTGACGGTCTCGGAGACGCCCATCAGGGCCGGATCGTCGTTGAGGGTCACCACCCGGTAGCGGACGGAGCCGGGCGTCGTCGGCCTGGTGGAGAGGGTGTAGGTGACGTCGATCGACGCGCCGGTCACCTTCCGCCAGGTGCCGTCCCGCAACTGCTGGAGCTCGACCCGGTATCCGCTGCTGCCGGCGGGCTTGACGGCCCCGGTGAAGGTGACCTTCTTGCCCGGCGCCACGGTGGTGCTGCTCGCCTTGATGGTGACGGCGGGCCGGACCCGTGGGAAGTTACCGGTGCCGACGATGAACGACGGGGCGATGCTGACGTTCGAGGGCCGCAGGATGCCGACGCAGTGCAGCACCCCGAGGCCCTTCGGGTAGACCCGGGAGAAGGTGCCGTCCGCCCGGGTGGTGCCGTTGGGCGGGCTGGGGTATTCCACGCAGAGGTTGTCCTGGCCGAAGTAGATCGGCTGGTCGCCGATGCCCTTGCCGGTGTCCTGGTAGTAGAACCGGCCCTCGACCGTCAACGGGCCGTCACCGACCAGCGGATCGGGGACGAAACGCATGGTGACCGCCGGCTTGTGGGTGCCGGTGACGGTGAGCTTCGAGTCCGTCGACGGGGCGACGTCGAGGCGGTTGGAGGCTCCGTCCACCGCCACCAGCCGGCTGACCCTCCACTCGCCGTCCCAGGTGGACGGGACCTGGACCGTCGCGCTCCAGGTGCCGTCCTGCGGCGTGCCGGAGGTGAGCGCCAGCTCGACGCCCTGGGTGGAGTCCTCGCCGCCACCGGCGCGCTGGAGGGTGACCGCCGGCAGGTTGCTGCCGTCCATCTCACCGGACCGCTCGACCCCGGTCTCGTCGGTCAGGTGCGCGGACACGGTCACCGGCACCAGATCCACCCCGGACACGGAGACCGCGTCGGGCGAGACGGTGATGCCGACCAGGACGGGCGGCGCCTGGTCAGCCGCCGCGCTCGCGGCCGGGGCGCCGACGACGATGCCGCCGGGCAGCAGGAGGAGAGTCGCCGCAGCCGTTCGCCACCACCGCATGTCAGGTGCCCTTTCCGGATCGACACGACGGATGTCGCCGTCTGGGCACCGTACTGCGTTCCGCACCGTCCCCGCTGCCCTGTCCAGGGCCACGATCCGGCAGATCCGTACAACCGATCCGGGCCGGACCCCGTCTGAATGGGTGGGACGACGGAGGTTGCCGCATGCCGGACGCATCGGAACAGGAATACATCGAGTACGTCAGCGCCCGCCTGCCCGCCCTGCACCGCCTCGCGTACGGCTTGAGCGGCGACCTGCACCAGGCGGACGACCTGGTGCAGGAGACCGTCACCCGGCTGTTCCAGCGCTGGTCGCGGGTGGCCCGGGCCGAGCACCGGGACGCGTACGTCCACTCGGTCGTGGTGCGGCTGTTCCTCGACGGCCGGCGCAAGGGCTGGTGGCGGGTACGGCTGTTCGGGTCGCCACCCGACGTCAGCTCGTTCGAGGACCGGGGCGCCGACGACCGGACGGTGCTGCGCGCCGCGCTTGCCCGGGTGCCACCGCGCCAGCGGGCCGTGCTGGTGCTGCGCTTCCTGCACGACCTGCCGGTCGAGGAGGTGGCCCGGATCATGAACTGCTCCCCGGGCACGGTGAAGAGCCAGACCGCGCACGGTCTGGCCGCGATGCGCCGGCTGCTGGCAGAGGCAGCGCCGGCCGGGACGACGGGAGTGTCGCGATGACGTGGAACGAGGATCGGATCACCCTGCTCCTGCGCGAGGTCGGGGACGAGCCGCCCCGGGGCCCGAGGGTGGACCTGCTCGGCGCCCTGCGCGAGGGCCGCCGACGCCGCCGTCGGCACCGGACCGCCGTGGTGGGCGGGGCGGCGCTGGCCACCGTGCTGGTGGTCGGCGCGATACCACTGATCCTCCGGCCCGCCCCACCTGTCGTACCGCCCGCCGCGTCGCCACCGACGGCGTGCGACGTCGCGTCCCTGCCGCTGCCCGAGGGCGCGGACGGCGGCGCGGTGAGCGGCGGCGACCGGACCGGCCGGTGGCTGATCGGCTCCGCCGCCCGACGCGGTTCTCCCCAGCAGACGGCGGTGCTCTGGCACGACGACCGGGTGACCGAGCTGCCGGGCGCGCTGCGGCACGGGGTGGCGGCGGCCGTCAACTCGGCCGGCACGGTGGTCGGGACCGCCGACGACCGGGCGTACGTCGTGCGGGACGGCCGCGTCGAGCGACTCCCCGGAGGCGACGGTCTCCGGCCGACAGCGGTGGACGACGCGGGCCGGGTGGTGGGGGAGCGGCAGCAGCCGGTCGGACGGCGTACCCGGCCGGTCCCGGTCCTTTGGGCCTCGCCCACGAGCGAGCCGGGGGACCTCGCGCTGCCCGGGGTGGGGTGGGAGGGCACGGCGATCGGCATCGCCGAAGACGGCACGGTCATCGGTGTGGTGAGCGCCGGCGGTCTTGATCTGGTCGATGGGTACGGGCCGAACCTTAACCGGGGCTACCGGTGGCGGCCGGACGGGACCGGCGAGTTCCTCCCGATGCCGGCCACGGCGGGCGACGGGGCGGGCGGATTCTGGCCCCGGTCGGTCGGGGGGACCTGGGTGCTCGGGCACACCCCACGCGAGCAGCCGCGCGAGCTGTACGCGCCGGCGCTGCTCGACCTGCGGACCGATGCTTTCGTTGCGCCGCCCGCGATCGCCGGGTTCGGTCCGGTCTCGGTCAACTCCCGGGGCTGGACCGTGGGCACGTACGGCCGAATGGAGGCGGGTCAGATCGGCGGCGCCCTGCTGACCGACGCCGGGTTGCTCCGCCTGCCGGACCCGGTACCGGGTGCGGGCCTGCGGCACCCGGTGCCGGGGGTGGTGAGCGACGACGGGCGCGTCATCGCGGGTGAACAGCTCGCCGACACGGACGCCGACCCGTCGGCGGTGGGACGGCCGATCCGCTGGCTCTGCCGGTGAGCCGGAGCCGCGGGCGTTAACAAGGGCCCCCACCTCTACCGAGTGCGTTAAGCGGGGGCCCCTCCTTACCTCGCGAGGGCGTCGACGGCCTTGCGGGCGGCGATCAGCACCGGGTCCCACACCGGGGCGTAGGGGGGTGCGTAGCCCAGGTCGAGCGCGGTCATCTCGTCCACCGTCATGCCGTTCCACAGGGCCACGGCCAGCGCGTCGATCCGCTTCGCCGCCTCGGACCAGCCGACGATCTGCGCGCCCAGCAACCGCCCGCTGGGCCGCTCGGCGATCAGCTTCACGGTCATCTGCCGGGCGCCCGGGTAGTAGCCGGCCCGGTTCGTCGACTCGGCGGTCACCGTGACGAACTCGAAGCCGGACTCGGTGGCGTCCCGCTCGCGCAGGCCGGTGCGCCCCACCTCCAGCTCGCAGACCTTGGTGACCGCGGTGCCGATGACGCCGGGGAAGGTGGCGTAGCCGCCGCCGATGTTGATCCCGGCGACCCGGCCCTGCTTGTTGGCGTGCGTGCCGAGCGGCACGTGCACCGGCATGCCGCTGACCCGGTGCAGGGACTCCACGCAGTCGCCGGCCGCCCACACGCCGGGCACGCCTGTCACCCGCATCCGGCGGTCCACCCGGATTCCGCCGGACGGCCCGAGCGGCAGGCCGGCGGCCTCGGCGAGCGCGGTGTTGGGGTGTACGCCGAGACCCAGCACCACGACGTCGGCCGGGATCGGCCCCTCCTCGGTGACCACGGCGGCGATCCGGCCGTCCCGTTCGTCGAGACCGGTGACCGTCGTGCCGGTGCGGATGCTGATCCCGACCCGGCGCATCGCCTCGGCGACCAGCTCGCCCATGTCCGGGTCGACGGTGGCCATCGGCTGGTCGGCCTGCTCGACCAGGTGGACCGAGAGCCCGCGCTGCACCAGCGCCTCGGCCATCTCGACGCCGACGTAGCCGCCGCCGACCACCACCGCGTGCCGGGGTCGGGGCTCCCGTTCCAGCCAGTCGAGCAGCGCCGCGCCGTCGTCCAGCGTCTGCACGCCGAACACCCCGGCCACCTCGTCGCGCGCCCACTCCGGCTGCACGGGGGCGGCGCCGGCGGCGTAGACCAACGTGTCGAAGCCGGCGCGGACCTCGCCGCCGCCGTCCAGGTCCCGGGCGACGACCTCGCGACGGTCCAGGTCGACGGCGGTGACCTCGTGGCGGGTGCGCACGTCGATGTCGTACTCGTCGCGGAAGGCGCCCGGGGTGCGGGCGACGAGCTGGTCGCGTTCCGGCACCAGGCCGCTGATCCAGTAGGGGATGCCGCAGGCCGAGTAGGAGGTGAAGTGCCCCCGCTCGAACGCGACGATGTCCAGCTCGGCCCGGCCCCGGCGTCGCCGCGCCTGGGAGGCCGCCGACATGCCGGCGGCGTCTCCGCCGATGACGATCATCCGTTCCGCCACGCCGCTCATCCTGTCACGCCCGCCGCCCACGGCGGGGCAGCTCAGCCACGGGTCTGTCGCGCCACGTCCGCGACCACGTCGACCAGCTTGCCGGTACGCGCGAAGACCTCCCGCTGCCGCGCCGCGCCGCTCCCGTGCCGGCGCAGCCCGCCCAGCAGCTCGGTCACCCGGTCGAGGTCGCCGTGCCTGTCGAGTTCGGGGCGGATCCGGTCGACCAGCCGGTCCAGCAGTTCCCACGCCGGGCGCAGCTCGCCGTCGGTCAGGTCGACGCCCTGGCCCTCCAGCCCGTCGTGGGCGGCCCGCCAGTGCGCCGCGACCAGCAGGTGGTGGTCGGTGTTGACGGCCCGCCGGCCGGCCTCGACGTCGGTGAGCGCGGTCGCGACCAGGCCGCGCACCAGCGCGGCCACCAGCACCGCGTCGTCCACGGACGGGCAGACGTCACCGATCCGCAGCTCCACCGTGGGGTACTTGGCGGAGAGCCGGGCGTACCAGTAGAGCATTCCCTCGTCGAGCATCACACCGCTGGCGATGAGCTGCCGGATCAGCCGCTGGTAGTGCTCGTGCGACTCCAGGAACGGGGTGGGCGCGACGGACGGCCAGCGTTCCCACTCGATCGAGCGCCAGCTCGCGTAGCCGGTGTCCTCGCCCCTCGAGAACGGGGAGTTGGTGGTGACCGCCTGCAGGATCGGCAGCCAGGGCCGGACGTGGTTGAGCACCTGCACGCCGGTGTCCGGGTCGGGCACGCCGACGTGCACGTGCATGCCGTTGTTGCCGGGGCCGGGCACCAGCAGCCGGAACCGCTCGATCATCCGGTCGAAGCGGGGCTTGTCCACCACCGGGGGGACCGGCCCGTTGACCGGGCCGGTGCCGATCGCCAGCAGCCGTACGCCGGCCCGCTCGGCCGCGTCGGACAGCTCGGCGCGGAGCATGCCCAGCGAGTGCCGGATCGAGGACAGGTCCAGCCCGGGCGGGCTGCCGATCTCGATCTGGCTGGTCTGGAACTCGCGTTCCACCTGACCCCGCAGCTCGGCCGGCACCTGGTCCATGACCAGCTCGACGGCGGGCACGGCGGTGCCGGTGTGCGGATCGGCGAGCAGGAACTCCTCCTCGACGCCGACCGTCAGCAGGTCCGTCCCGCCCGGCGGGGCGTTCCGTTCCCGCTCCGCCACTGGACCGCTCATCGTCACCACCGTCTCCTCCCGACCGGCCACGGCACCGTGCCGGGTGGTCGACGCCCTGTTACCCACCGTGTCGACGCCCGGAAACGCACCGGACGGCGTGTCGGCCCGATTCGCCCGCCCGCCCGGTCCCGCCGGGTGGCCGCCGAGGGCCGTCGCGCGAGGGGAACCCAGGTCTACGATGAGCCGGCCCGGCGGGCCCCCGCCGGCTGCGGAGGAGGTCGCGGTGACGGCGAACGGCACGTCGCGGACGGTGACCGGGGTGCGAGCCCAGGTCCCGCGCGGGTTCGCGATCCTGCTCGCGGTGGTCGCCGCGGTCTGCGCGCTCGCGGCGTTGAGCAGCGCGGTGGCCGCCGACGTGCAGCCGGTCCGCACCGCGATCGACGCGCTGCTGGTGCCGGCGCCGGCCAACCTGGCGTACGCGGTGTTCCTCGGCGTCCTGGCCGCAGCGGCCCGGCGGCGCAAGCGGCTGGCCTGGTGGGTGCTGCTCGTCTACTTCAGCCTCACGCTCGTGGTCGGGCTGGCGGCCGGCGGGCTGCTGCTGATGGTGGGCGCCAACCGGCTCAACCACGCCGCCGGCCAGCGGCTCTTCGGCACCCTGGAGACGATCGGCGTCTGGGTCGGCATCGCGTTCGCCGCCGCCGCGGTGGTGCTGCTCGTCGCCGCCCGGCGCGAGTTCTACGCCCGGGTCCGGCCGGGCAGCACCTGGCGCGCGCTGGGCGTCCTCGCCGGCCTGGCCGCCGCCTTCGTCGGCCTGGGCTACCTGCTGCTCCTGGTCGAGCCGGGCAGCCTGCACACCTGGTCGGACCGGCTGGGCTACGCGGTGGAGAAGGTCTTCGGCGGGGCCGTCACACTGGACGTGACCCGGCGCGGGCAGGCGCCCGGCTGGGTCAACCTGCTGCTCGGCGCGTTCGGCGCGACCGCGTTCCTGGCCGCCCTGTTCACCCTGGTCCGCTCGCAGCGGGCCAACGCGGTGCTGCACCCCGGCGAGGAGGAGCGGATCCGGGAGCTGCTGGCCCGGCACGGCGAGCGGGACTCGCTCGGCTACTTCGCCACCCGGCGGGACAAGGCGGCCGTCTTCTCGGCCAGCGGCAAGGCGGCGCTGACCTACCGGGTGGTCAACGGCGTCAGCCTGGCCAGCGGCGATCCGGTCGGCGACCCGGAGGCGTGGGGCCCGGCCATCGAGGCGTGGCTGGAGCACTCCCGGGCCTACGCCTGGACGCCCGCGGTGCTCGGGGCCAGCGAGGCCGGCGCGCGGGCCTACCGCCGGCACGGGCTCAAGGTGCTCCAGCTCGGCGACGAGGCGATCCTGCTGACCCGGGAGTTCGACCTGGACGGGCGGGACATGCGGCCGGTCCGCCAGGCGGTGCACCGGGTCGAGCGGGCCGGCTACACCGCGCTCGTGCGCCGGCACGCCGAGATCCCGCCGGAGGAGATGGCCCAGGTGGCCGCGCTGGCCACGTCGTGGCGGGACACCGGGCACGAGCGCGGCTTCTCGATGGCGCTGGGCCGCCTCGGCGACCCGGCCGACGGCGACTGCGTGCTCGTCGAGGCGCGCGACGGCGACGGGCGGGTGCGCGGGCTGCTGTCGTTCAGCCCGTGGGGCACCCACGGGGTGTCGCTGGACCTGATGCGCCGCGACCGGACCGCCGACAACGGGGTCACCGAGTTCATGGTGGCCGCGTTGCTCGCCGCCGGCGGGCGCCTCGGCGTCGACCGGGTGTCGCTCAACTTCGCCGCGTTCCGCTCGGTGTTCGAGCAGGGCGCGCGGATCGGCGCCGGGCCGGTCATCCGGGCCTGGCGGCACACCCTGCTGTTCTTCTCCCGCTGGTGGCAACTGGAGTCGCTCTACCTCTCCAACGCGAAGTACCAGCCGCACTGGACCCCGCGTTACCTCTGCTTCGCCGAGCGCCGGGAGCTGGCCCGGGTCGGTCTCGCGGCGGCCGCCGCCGAGGGCTTCCTGGCCCTGCCCGGTGGCCGGCCCACCCCGCTGCACGGGGTGCCGCCGGCCGGCGGCGGCGTCGGCTACGTGCCGCCGGCCGCCGCGGCGGTCCGGGCGGTTCCGCCGGAGCCGCCCGCCGCGCGCCAGCCGGAGCAGATCCGGGTACGCCTGGCCAAGCTCGACCGGCTGCGCGCCGACGGCGTCGAGGCGTACCCGGTGGGCTATCCGCGCACCGCGAGCTGTGCGGCGGTGCGGGAACGGCACGCCGGGCTGGCCCCGGACACCGGCGCCGGCGAGACGGTGGGGGTGGCCGGCCGGGTGCTGCTGGTCCGCGACCACGGCCGGCTGCTCTTCGTCACCGTGCGGGACGGCAGCGGCGACCTCCAGCTCCTGCTGGAGCACGACCTGGACCGGTGGCGGTCGACAGTCGACATCGGCGACCACGTCGGCGCGACGGGCGAGGTCTACGCGACCCGGCGCGGCGAGGTGTCGGTGCGGGTGGCGAGCTGGGAGCTGACCGCGAAGTGCCTGCGCCCGCTGCCGGACAAGCACCACGGGCTGGCCGACCCGGAGGCGCGGGTCCGGCAGCGCTACCTCGACCTGGCGCTGGACCCGGCGGCCCGGGAGATGGTGCGGGCGCGCGGCGCGACGCTGCACAGCCTGCGCGCCGGGCTGGCCGGCCGGGAGTTCCTGGAGGTCGAGACGCCGATCCTGCAACGGGTGCACGGCGGCGCCAACGCCCGCCCGTTCGTCACCCACATCAACGCCTACGACCTGCGGCTGAGCCTGCGCATCGCGCCGGAGCTGTATCTGAAGCGGCTCGCGGTCGGCGGGATCGAGCGCGTCTACGAGCTGGGCCGGGCGTTCCGCAACGAGGGCGTGGACGCCACCCACAATCCCGAGTTCACCGTGCTGGAGGCCTACCAGGCGTACGCCGACTACCACGACATGCGTGAGCTGGCCCGGGAGCTGATCGTGGCGGCGGCCACCGCGGTGCACGGCGCGCCGGTGGCCCGCCGGCCCGGCGGCGAGCTGGTCGACCTGGGGGGCGCGTGGCCGGCGGTCACGGTGCACGAGGCGATCTCGGCCGCGCTGGGCGAGGAGGTCACCGCCGACACCGAGCTGGCGACCCTGCGCAAGCACTGCGACGCGGCCGGGGTGCCGTACGACCCGCGCTGGGCGTCCGGCGCGGTGCTGCTGGAGCTGTACGAGCGGTTGGTCGAGGCGCGCACCGAGGCGCCCACCTTCTACCTGGACTTCCCGACCGAGGTCTCGCCGCTGACCCGCCAGCACCGGCGCGACCCGCGGTTGGCCGAGCGCTGGGACCTGGTGGCGTACGGGATGGAGCTGGGCACCGCCTACACCGAGCTGGTGGACCCGACCGAGCAGCGGCGACGGCTGACCGCGCAGTCGTTGCAGGCGGCCGGCGGCGACGCGGAGGCGATGGAGCTGGACGAGGACTTCCTCACCGCGCTGGAATACGCGATGCCGCCGACCGGCGGGCTGGGGCTGGGCGTGGACCGGCTGGTGATGCTGCTGACCGGCCGGTCGATCCGGGAGACGCTGCCCTTCCCGCTGGTCCGCGAGTCGTCCTGACCGCCGGGCGTGACACGGGGTTCTAGGGTGGGCGTGTGGTGGGGATGCTGGGGTTGCTGACCGGGACGTGGGCGTACGCCCTCGCCCTGGTCGCGGACCGGCCGGCCGGGTTGCTGGCCGGCGCGGCGGTCGCCGCCGCGCTGCTGCTGGCCACGGTGCTCGCGCTGCGGGTGCGGGCGCTGCCCGCGCCGCCGGTCACCCGGCACGCCGCCTCGGTGCGCGCCCGCGCCCGGAGCCGGCGGATGCCCCGGCAGGTCGACCCGGACGCGGCGGGCCGTCCGCGTCCCCGCGCGCCCGGCCTGAGCCCCTCGGCCGCCTAGCCACGCCCGTCGGAGCACGCCCCCAGGGGCGGTCCGAGTGGCCGCGCGGTCGATTCCGTCGTCATCAGTCCCGTTGTGCCGCGCCGTCGCGCGCCCGGGGCGTCCGGAATCCTCCGAGGGGTCTGCCCATGCTCGCCTTCGCACCGTTGCACGCCGCGGCCTCGGCCGCCGCGTCCGTCGTCACCTGGCTCGCCGACGCGCTCGTCCCGCTCGCCGGCGGCGCCGCGACGGCCGCCGCCATCGTCCTGTTCACCGTCGGGGTGCGGCTGTTGATCTCGCCGCTCACGCTGGCCCAGGTCCGCGGGGAGCGGCGCCGCGCGGCGCTCGCCCCCGAGGTGCGGGAACTCCGGCGCCGGTACGCCGACGATCCGACCACGCTGCAGAGCGAGCTGTTCGCGCTCTACCGGCGGGCCGGGGCCAGCCCGGTCGCGGGTTGCCTGCCGGCGCTGGTGCAGGCGCCGTTCTTCCTGGTCATGTACCGCGTCTTCGCGACCGGGGACGGCGCGCCGGAGCTGCTGGGGCAGCGCCTGGCCGGCGTACCGCTGGGGTGGCACCTCGGCGACGGGCTGACCGGCGCCGTGCCCGTGGTGTTCGGGGTGCTGCTGGCCGCGCTGCTGGCGCTGGCCTGGTGGTCGTCGCGGCGGGCGCGCCGGCTGGCGGCCGCCACCGGCACGGTCGGCGGCGCGCCGGACGACGGGCCGGGCGCGGCGGTGCTGGGCCGGCTGCTGCCGCTGCTGCCGTTCGGGACCGTGCTGGTGGCGCTCGTGGTGCCGCTCGCGGCGGTGCTCTACCTGGTCACCACCACCGCGTGGACGGCGCTGGAGCAGGGCCTGCTGCGCCGCCCGACGCCGGCAGCCATCGACAAGCGTTGACAAATGCGGGGGCGGGCGCGTAGAAATCGCTCTCAGAGAGCGCTCTCCGCCCCGTCCCCGCAGAGAGGCACCCCGAATGGACCCGATCCCGGCGGCTGCGGCCGCCCCCACCACCACGTCCCGGTCCCGCCGGCTCGGCCTGGCCGCGGCCCTGGTCGCCGCCACCACCGCGCTCGCCGGCGTCTCGATGACCGCGCAGGCCGCCGTCCCCGCCCCGCCCAGCGGGTGGAGCCTGGTGTGGAGCGACGACTTCACCGGCGCGTCCGGCACGCTGCCCTCGTCGGCCAACTGGATCGTCGACACCGGCACCAGCTATCCGGGCGGCCCGGCCAACTGGGGCACCGGCGAAATCCAGACCTACACCTCCAGCACCGCCAACCTCGCCCAGGACGGCGTCGGCAACCTGCGCATCACCCCGCTCAAGGACGGCGCCGGCCGCTGGACCTCGGCCCGGATCGAGACGGTACGCAGCAACTTCAAGCCGCCGAGCGGCGGCGTGCTGGCGATCGAGGGCCGGATCCAGATGCCCAACGTCACCGGCGCGGCGGCGGCCGGCTACTGGCCGGCGTTCTGGGCGCTCGGCTCGCCCTACCGGGGCAACTACCAGAACTGGCCGGGCATCGGCGAGTTCGACGTGATGGAGAACGTCAACGGGATCAACTCGGTCTGGGGCGTGCTGCACTGCGGCGTCGCGCCGGGCGGCCCGTGCGACGAGTTCAACGGCCGCGGCGCGTCCCGGGCCTGCCCCGGCAGCACCTGCCAGTCGGCGTTCCACACCTACCGGTTCGAGTGGGACACCTCGGTGAGCCCGCAGCAACTGCGCTGGTACGTCGACGGGCAGCAGTTCCACACCGTCACGCAGAGCCAGGTCGGCGAGCCGTACTGGACGCAGATGACCAGCCACGCCGGCTACTTCCTGCTGCTCAACGTGGCGATGGGCGGTGGCTTCCCGAACGGGGTGGCCGGCTCGACCACGCCCACCGCGTCGACCGTGTCCGGCCGGCCGATGCTCGTCGACTACGTGGCGGTCTACTCCCGGGGCGGCGGGGGCAACCCGTCGCCGACGCCCACCACCCCGCCGCCGGGCGGCGTGCGCAACGCGTACGCGACGATCGAGGCCGAGTCGTTCAACGGCCAGAACGGCGTGCAGGTGGAAGCGTGCGCCGAGGGCGGGCAGGACATCGGCTTCCTGGCCAACGGCGACTGGGCCCGCTACGACAACGTGGACTTCGGCTCGACGCCGCCACGTGACTTCGTGGCCCGGGTCGCCTCCGGCGCGGCGGCCGGGGTGAGCGGCCTGGTGGAGGTGCGGGTGGACAGCCCGACCGCGACCCCGATCGGCAGCTTCGCGGTCGGCGACACCGGCGGCTGGCAGAGCTGGCGCTCGGTGCCCGGCAACGTCGGCGCGGTGACCGGCCGGCACACGGTCTATCTCACGTTCAGCAGCGGCCAGCCGGCCGACTTCGTCAACGTCAACTGGTTCACGTTCCGCCGCTGAGCCGACGCGGTCAGCGCCCGGTGGTCACCGACTGCCGGGCGCGCCGACGGCGTACCTTCTTCGCCACCCAGCTCACGATCATCACGCCGAAGACGGCGAAGATCGCGTAGTTGAACCACTGGCTGTAGCGGTCGACGTCCTCCCAGCGCGAACCGAGCAGGAAGCCGGCGCCCACGATCAGCGTGTTCCACACGCCGCTGCCGAGCGTGGTGAGCAGGATGAACTCGCCCAGCGGCATGCGGTTCGCGCCGGCCGGGATCGATACCAGGCTGCGCACCACAGGCACCACCCGGCCGATCAGCACCGCCCAGCGGCCGTGCCGCTCGAACCAGCGGTCCGCCTTCTCCAGGTCCTCCAGGTCCACCAGCGGGATGTGGTCCAGCCAGCGCTTGAGCCGGTCCTCGCCGAGCGCCGCGCCGAGCCAGTAGAGCACCAGCGCGCCGAGCAGCGAGCCGGCGGTCGCGGCCAGCACGATCACCACCACGTTGAACCGGCCCTCGGCGGAGAGGTAGCCGGCCATCGCCAGCACGATCTCGCTCGGGATCGGCGGGATGATGCTCTCCAGCGCCACCAGCAGCGCCACGCCCACCGCGCCCAGCGAGTCGATCACGCTCGCCACCCACCCGGTCAGCCCGGTGAACTGGTTCGGATCGACGTTCTGGGCCAGGGCCATGGGCGGTCCTTCCACACGGGGGCCGGGGATCCGGCACTAGTACCCGTGCGAGCGGTGCTCACACCCGGCGGTGACCCGGCTAACCCTCCGGGTGCAGCGCCGCGTCGGCCGGCCCACGCCGCCAACCGGTGAAGCGGACCAGCAGGCCACCGTGGCTGGGCGAGCAGCAGTAGGGCCCGGCCGTCGCCTCCGCCGCCGGGTCCAGCGGGGCGACCCGCACCAGTCGCCACGGCTCGTCGTCCACCCGGGCCCGGACGGTCAGCGCGTCGCCGGCCCGGCTCACCCGGACCGTCACCTCCCGCCCCGACCAGTCCGGCACCGGCGCCACCGACCAGTCGGAGAACTCGTCGGTCACCACGGCGCCGACCTGCGGCGACCCGTCGCTGACCTCGACGCCGGCCTTGGTCCACCGCCGCTCGTCCACCCGCACCAGCACGCCGGCCTGGTCGAACTGGGCGGCGTAGTCGAGCCGGAAGGACACCTCGACGGCGGTGTCCACCGCGAACGGCGCGAGCAGCGCCGAGCCGTCGTCGTGCACGAAGCCGTAGCTGGTGCGCCGCCAGAAGTCGCTGCCGCCACGCGGCTCGACAAGCAGCCCGCCGTCGACGGCGTCCGCCCGCTCCGGCGGGTTCAGCCAGTCGCCGGCGGACCAGTCGGAAGCCTCCTCGCTCATGGGGGCACCGTACCGGGTTTGCCGACGGGCGCGGCCGGAGAAGTAGTCGTCGCATGGGTGACAGGTGGTATCAGGAGGCGGTCGTCTACTGCCTCGACGTCGACACGTACGCGGACTCCGACGGCGACGGGGTGGGTGACTTCCAGGGGCTGATCGGCCGGCTCGACTATCTGGCCCGGCTGGGGGTGACCTGCATCTGGCTCAACCCGATCCATCCCTCGCCCAACAAGGACGACGGATACGACGCGACCGACTTCTACAACGTCGACCCGCGACTCGGGACCCTCGGCGACTTCGCCGAGCTGCTGCACCAGGCGCAGAACCACGGCATCCGGGTGATCATCGACCTGGTCGTCAACCACACCTCCGACCAGCACCCGTGGTTCCAGTCCGCCCGCTCCTCGCCCGACTCGCCGTACCGCGACTGGTACGTCTGGTCCGACCACGAGCCGGCCGACCGCCACCAGGGCATGGTCTTCCCCGGCGAGCAGCACGAGACCTGGTCCTACGACCGCACCGCGAAGGCCTGGTTCTACCACCGGTTCTACAAGTTCCAGCCGGACCTCAACATCGAGAACCCGAAGGTCCGCGCGGAGATCAAGAAGATCACCTCGTTCTGGCTCCAGCTCGGCGTCTCCGGCTTCCGGATGGACGCGGTGCCGTTCATCATCGAGAAGACCGAGCCGGGCAACCCGAACGCGCCGAAGGACTTCGACTACCTCACCGACCTGCGCCAGCACGTGCAGTGGCGGCGCGGCGACGCGGTCCTGCTGGCCGAGGCGAACGTCGAGCCCGACCAGTTGCCCGTCTACTTCGGCGACGGCAGCGGCTCCGGCAACCGGATCCACATGCTCTTCGACTTCATGCTCAACGGTCGGCTGATGCTGGCGTTCGCCCGGGAGGACCCGGAGGCGATCATCGACGCGCTGCGGGACACCCCGAAGCTGCCCACCGGCGGCCAGTGGGCCACGTTCCTGCGCAACCACGACGAGATCGACCTGTCCCGGCTCACCGCCGACCAGCGCAACGACGTGCTGGCGAAGTTCGGGCCGGACGAGAACATGCAGCTCTACGGCCGGGGCATCCGCCGCCGGCTCGCCCCGATGCTGGGCAACGACCGCCGGCACATCGAGCTGGCGTACGCGTTGCAGTTCTCGCTGCGCGGCACGCCGGTGCTGCGCTACGGCGAGGAGATCGGCATGGGGGAGGACCTGTCGCTGAAGGGGCGCGACGCGATCCGCACCCCGATGCAGTGGTCCTACAAGGACAACGCCGGCTTCTCCACCGCCGAGCCGGAGAAGCTGGTCCGCCCGGTCATCGACAAGGGCGACTACGGCTACCAGCAGGTCAACGTCACCGCGCAACGCAAGGACCCGCGCTCGCTGCTGGGCTGGTTCGAGCGGATGATCCGTACCCTCCGGGAGGCTCCGGAGGTCGGCTCCGGCAGCACCACGCACATCGACGTGCCGGTGCCGGCCGGCGTGCTCGCGCACCGCGCCGACGGACGGACCGGGACCATGGTCTTCCTGCACAACCTCGGCACCGAGGACGTGGAGGTGGACCTGAGCACGCTGGCCCCCGAGGCGGACCTGCCGATCGACGTGCTGACCGACCGCAACTACGAGGACGTGGGCAAGCTCGACCGGCTCAAGCTGGCCGGCCACGGCTACCGGTGGATCCGGCTCTGCCGGGGCGGGGCCCTGTAGGCGGACGCGGCGGCGGGTTAGGCTCCTTCGATCGAGCCCAAGTTACCGGGAGGTAATCATGTCGGAGGAGCCCCGCGTCGCCATCGTGACCGGAGCCGCGCGCGGCATCGGCGCGGCCACCGCCCGGCGGCTGGCGGCCGACGGCATGGCCGTCGCCGTGGTCGACATCGACGAGTCCGCCACCAAGGAGACCGTCGACGCCATCGCCGCCGCCGGCGGCCAGGCGCTCGGCGTGGGCGCCGACGTGGCCGACCGGACCCAGGTGGAAGCCGCCGTCGAACGGGTCGCCGCCGAGCTGGGCGCGCCGACAGTGCTCGTCAACAACGCCGGCGTGCTCCGTGACAACCTGCTGTTCAAGATGGCCGACGCCGACTGGGACACGGTCATGGCCGTGCACCTGCGCGGCGCGTTCCTGTTCAGCCAGGCCGCGCAGAAGCACATGGTCGAGCGGAAGTGGGGCCGGATCGTCAACCTCTCCAGCACCTCGGCGTTGGGCAACCGGGGGCAGGCGAACTACGCCGCCGCCAAGGCCGGCCTCCAGGGCTTCACCAAGACGCTCGCCATCGAGCTGGGCCCGTACGGGGTGACCGTGAACGCGGTAGCGCCCGGCTTCATCGTCACCGACATGACGGCGGCCACGGCGGCCCGGATGAAGGTCGACTTCGCCGCGCTCCAAGAGCACGCCGCCGCGGAGATCCCGGTGCGCCGCACCGGCCGGCCGGAGGACGTCGCGCACACCATCTCGTTCCTGGCGAGCGAGGGCGCCTCCTTCGTCTCCGGCCAGGTCATCTACGTCGCCGGCGGCCCGAAGGACTGACCGCTGCCCGCCGCGACCCCGCTCAGGCGGGGTCGCGGCGGGTGCGCCAGAGCCAGAGCAGGCCGAGCACCGGCAGCACCAGCGGCACGTAGCCGTAGCCGCTGCCGAAGTCGGACCAGACCGTCTCGTCCGGGAACAGCTCCTTGTCGGCGATGCTCAGCACGCCCACCGCGAGCACCCCGACCAGCTCGACCGAGCAGCACGCCAGCGCGACCCGGCGGCCGGCGTGCCCGGCCCGGGCCAGCCCGACCGCCGCCACGATGTAGATCAGCGCGGCGAGCGCGGAGAGCAGGTACGCCACCGGCGCCTTGTCGAACTTCGTGGCGATCTGCAAGCCGGCCCGCGAGGTCGCGGCGATGGCGAACAGGATGTAGACCGCGATCAGCAGCCGGCCGGGCCCTCGGTTGGTGGCGCGCTCCGGCGTCCGCGTCTCAGCCACCGACGACCTCCCAGGTCTGCTGCAACCGCACCACCACGACGGGGGTGACCAGGCAGATCGCACAGACGATCGCGGACCCCCACCGGGTCGGCTCCATCCGGGCCAGCACCCAGGCCAGCGGCGGCAGGCACACGAGCGTCACCAGGTAGCCGAAGAACGCCCCCGGCTCGCCGGGCCGGTCGCCGCCGCCGAGCGCGACGAGCGCCACCACGGTCAGCGCCAGCAGCGCCACCTCCACCAGGGCCAGACCGGCGAACTGGACCCGGTCCGGCGGGCGGTGCCGCACCGCCGCCACCAGCGCCCAGACCGCCACCGCCAGCGAGAGCACGATCGCGAGCGTGGCGAGCCACCCGTCCACCGGCGACCCGGCCGCCGCCGCGCTGGTCATCGACGCAGTGTCGTTCACCGGCCCAGCCTACTAATCCGCGTAGTAGTGACGCCGCGCGCGGGTCGGGGCGCGCCGGGCGGGCCGGGCGACTAGCGTGGATCACGGTCCCGGCGTACGCCGGCGGCCGACGACGACGGCAGGGGGTCGCGGTGCGGTTCGGGTTGTTCGGCACCGGTCACTGGGCGGCGGAGACGCACGCCGCCGCCATCGACGCCCACCCGCGGGCCCGGCTCGCAGGCGTCTGGGGGCGGAACCCGGCGAAGGCGGAGGCGCTGGCCCAGCGGCACGGCGTGCCGGCCTTCACCGACGTGGACGCGCTGCTCGACGCGTCCGACGCGGTCGCCGTGGCGCTCCCGCCGGACGTGCAGGCCGACATCGCGGTGCGGGCCGCCACCGCCGGGCGGCACCTGCTGCTGGACAAGCCGCTGGCGTTGAGCCTCGCCGACGCCGACCGGGTGGTCGACGCGGCCCAGGCGTCCGGGGTGGCCTCGGTGGTGTTCTTCACCCAGCGCTTCCACCCGAACGTCACAGGCTTCCTCGCCTCGACCGCGGCGGCCGGCGGCTGGCAGCACGCCCGCGCCACCATGTTCGCCTCGATCTACCAGCCCGGAAACCCGTACGGCGACTCGCAGTGGCGGCGGGACCGGGGCGCGTTGTGGGACATCGGCCCGCACGCGTTGTCGCTGATCCTGCCGGTGCTCGGCCGGGTCACCCGGGTCGCCGCCATGGACGGGCCGAGCGGCCTGGTGCACCTGCTGCTCACCCACGACGGCGGCGCGACGAGCGCGCTCTCGCTCACCCTCGACGCGCCGGCCGAGGCGGTCACCCGGGACTTCGTCTTCTTCGGCGAGAACGGCACCGAGAGCGCGCCGCCCGGCGACGGCAGCGTGCTCCAGGCGTTCGGCGCCGCGCTCGACCAGTTGCTGGAGGAGGTCGACGGGGGCACCCGTGACCACCGCTGCGACGTCCGGTTCGGCCGCGAGGTGGTGGCGGTGCTCGACGCCGCCGAGTCCGCCCGCACCCAGGGGCGCACCGTCGACCTCCGGTAATTCCGTCGCGGGCCCGGCGTCCCGCCGCTAGCCTGGCCGGCATGTTCACGCATGCCCTGATCGACGCGGCCGTCGCGCCGGCCGCGCGCGGGCTCCTCCTGGTCGCCCGCCCGCGGTTCCGGCGCCCGGCCCTGGCCGGCCGGGACGCCCGCCGCGCCTGACGCCCCGCGTCCCACCTTCCAGGGTCGTCCGAGTCCCGATCCGCTCGGACCGCCCGCCCGTCCGCACGACCACGTCGGCCCCCGGCCGGCGTGGCGGTGACACCTGCGCAGCGGTCCGTACCCGTCGCCACCCCGGCGACAGACAGGACGAACCCGTGGCGCCCCGCCGACCCACCGCACGCGACCGGTCCCGTCGCGTACTGTCCCAGAACTTCCTCGCCGACCCGGCCGCCGTCGCCCGGATGGTCGCCGCCGTCCGCGCCGGCCGGGACGACCTGCTGCTGGAGGTGGGCGCCGGACGTGGCCGGCTGACCCGGCCGCTCGCCGCGCGCTGCCGCCGGCTGATCGCGTACGAGATCGACCCGGCGGTGCTGCCGGAGCTGGCCGCCGCCTGCGCGCCGCTGCCTGCGGTCGAGGTGCGGGCGGTCGACTTCCTCGCCGCGCCCCCGCCCGGCGAGCCGTTCTCCGTCGCCGGCAACATCCCCTGGTCGCTGACCGCGGCGGTGGTCCGCTGGTGCCTGGCGGCTCCCTCGCTGCGCGCGGCTACGCTGCTCACCCAGCTCGACTACGCCCGCAAGCGCACCGGCGACCACGGCCGGTGGAGCCGGCTCACGGTGCTCACCTGGCCGGAGCACCACTGGCGGCTGGCCGGCCGGGTGCCCCGGGCGGCGTTCCGGCCGGTGCCGGCCGCCGACGGCGGCATCCTGCGCCTGGAGCGCCGGACCGAGCCGCTGCTGGCGCCGGCCGCGCTGCCGGCGTACCGGAGGATGGTGGAGTTGGGCTTCGGCGGCGTCGGCGGCTCGCTCGCGGCCTCGCTGCGCGCCGCCCACCCGGGCCGGCGGGTCGACGGCGCGCTGCGCGCCGCGCGGATCGCGCCGGACACCCCGGTCGGGCTGGTCTGGCCCGAGCAGTGGCTGGTGCTGTTCCGGCTGCTGCACGCCGGGGATCCCGGACGGGCCGGAAAATCGCGGCCATCCGGGGCGGCGCCGGCGCCGAATGCCTACCGTGCTGGCAGAGGGAGCGGGCGGAAGGCGGGACCGGATGACCCACGGCGACAGCGCCGGTGACGTGCCGGGGCGGTCGAGGCTGCACGCCGTGCCCTCGGCCGCCCCGGACCAGCGGGCGGAGACCGACGACCTGCTGCGGGCGGTGGCGCGCGGCGACGAGGCGGCGTTCGAGCGGCTCTACGGCCTCGTCTCGCCGCGCGTCTACGGCCTGGCGCGGCGGGTGCTGCGCGACCCGGCCCAGGCCGAGGAGGTCGCCCAGGAGGTGCTGGTCGAGGTATGGCGCACCGCCGCCCGGTTCGACCCGGCGAAGGGCTCGGCCACCTCCTGGATCTTCACCATCGCCCACCGCCGAGCGGTCGACCGGGTCCGGTCCGAGCAGGCCGGCGCCGAACGCACCCGCCGGGTCGCCGCCGGCTCCTCGGAGACGCCGTACGACGAGGTGGCCGAGGAGGCGGCGGCCCGGCTGGAACGGCAGCAGGTGCGCCACTGCCTGGGCGCGCTCACCGAGGTGCAGCGCGAGGCGATCACGCTCGCCTACTACGGCGGGCACAGCTACCGCGAGGTGGCCGGCCTGCTGGACACCGCGCTGCCGACCGTCAAGACCCGCATGCGGGACGGGCTGATCCGTCTGCGCGACTGCCTGGGAGTGGAGCTGACCCGATGACCGACATCCACGCGCTCGCCGGGGCGTACGTGCTCGACGCGGTGGACGACGTCGAGCGGGCCGCCTTCGCCAGGCACCTGGACGGCTGCGAGAGCTGTGCGCTGGAGCTGGCCGAGTTCCGCGAGACGGCCGCCCGGCTGGCCGACTCGACCTGGTCGGTGCCCCCGCCCGCGCTGCGCGAGGCGGTGCTGGCCGAGATCCGGCGTACCCCGCAGGAACGGCCGCGCCCGGCGGGCCGGTCCGGTTCGGGCCGTGCCGGGGCCTGGCGGCGCCGGTTCGCGGTCGCGGCCGCCGCCGTGCTGCTGGCCGGTGGCGCGGGCGCGGCCACCTGGGTGACCCAGGAACAGCGGGTACGCGACGCGCGCACCGAGGCCGGCGCGGCCCGGGACGAGGCGGGCCGGATCCGGGCGGTGCTGGCCGCCCCGGACGCGGTCGTCCGCACCGGCGCCGCGCCGGCCGGCGGCCGGGTCACCGTGGTGGCGTCCGCCAGCCGGGACGAGGGGGTGGCGCTGGTGGACGGGCTGGCCGCACCCGCACCGGGGCGGGCCTACCAGCTCTGGCTGATCCAGGGCGGCACGGCCACCTCGGCCGGGCTGCTGCCGGCCGGTCAGGGCGGCGGCACGAAGCTGCTCTCGGGCGTGCGCGGCAAGGGCCTGTTCGGGGTCACCGAGGAGCCGGCGGGCGGCTCGGCGCAGCCGACCATGACGCCGCTTGTGGCGTTCGCGCTCACCTGATCTTTTTCGGCGGGCGACCCATCCGGACGGCGGTGAGCACCGAATCCCCTTCAGACCGACAGTTCACCACTTGAAGGGATTTACTCGATGCGCCCCATGAAGCTCACCGCCGTCGCCCTCGCCGCCACGCTCGGCCTCGGGCTCGCCGCCTGCGGCGGGAACGGCGACGACGGCGACGCCGCCGCGCCGGCCAGCAGCGCCCCGATGAGTTCCGCGCCGGCCAGCAGCGCGCCCGCGATGGCCGACGGCCAGTTCGGCCCCGGCTGCGCGGCGGTGCCCACCGACGCGTCGAACCCCGGCAGCTTCGCCGCCATGGCCCAGGTGCCGGTGGCCACCGCCGCCTCCGGCAACCCGCTGCTCAGCACGCTGGTCACCGCCGTCAAGCAGGCCGGGCTCGTCGACTCGCTCAACAGCTCCCCGGGGCTGACCGTGTTCGCGCCCACCAACGACGCGTTCGGCAAGCTGCCCAAGGCCGACCTGGACAAGGTCCTCGCCGACAAGAAGATGCTCACCGACGTGCTGACCTACCACGTGGTGGAGGGCAAGCTCGGCCCGGACCAGCTCGCCGGCGCGCACAAGACGCTCCAGGGCGGCGAGGTGACGGTCGCCGGCAGCGGCACCGAGTTCACCGTGAACGGCAACTCCATGGTCGTCTGCGGCAACGTGCAGACCGCCAACGCGACCGTCTACATCGTCGACTCGGTCCTGATGCCGAAGTCCTGACGTCGCCACCGCCGGTGAGAGGAGGAACCGATGACCCGCCGTACCCTGGCGGCCGCCGGAACGGGCCTGCTCGCGGCGGCCGCCGGGGTGGCGGTCGCGGAGCTGCTCGCCACCGCCGTCCACCCGCAGGCGGCACCACTTGTCGCGGTCGGGGGCGCCGTCGTGGACGGCGCGCCCACCGCGGTCAAGGAATGGGCGGTGCGCACGTTCGGCACCTACGACAAGCCGTTGCTGCTGGGCGGCATCGCGCTGGTGCTGGCGCTGCTGGCCGCGCTGACCGGGCCCGCCGCCCGCCGCCGCCCGGCGCTGGGCCTGCTCGGGCCCGCGGTGCTCGGGGTGGCCGGCGTCGCCGCCGCGCTGACCCGCCCCGACGCCCGCCCGGCCGACGCCCTGCCGGCCCTGGCCGGCGCCGCCGTGGCCGCCGCCCTCCTGCGCTGGCTGCCCCTGCCCGGCCTGCCGGCCGCCGCCCCGGATCTCCCGGACGCCGCCCCCGACCCGGTGGGGGTGGGCCGGGCGGCGTCCGGGACCGGCGGTTCGGAATCGGCGGGTGGGGCGACGCGGCGGGCGGTGGTGCGCAACGCGGCGCTGGTGGCGGCCGGCACCGCGCTGGCCGGCGTCGGCGCGGCGACGCTGCGCCGGCTCGACGTGGCCGACGCGGCCCGCTCCCGGGAGGCCGTCCGGCTGCCCGCGCCGGCCTCGCCGGCCCGGCCCACACCGGCCGGGGTGGCGCCCGGGTTCCGCACCCCGACCGCGGACTTCTACCGGGTCGACACCGCGCTCACCGTGCCCCGGCTGGACGTGGACGCCTGGCGGCTGCGGCTGCACGGCCTGGTCGAACGGCCGGTCGAGCTGAGCTTCGCCGACCTGCTCGACCGCGACCTGATCGAGCGGGACGTCACGCTGAGCTGCGTGTCCAACGAGGTCGGCGGCCCGTACGTGGGGACCGCCCGGTGGCTCGGCGCGCCGCTCGCCCCGCTGCTGCGCGACGCCGGCATCCGGGCCGGCGCCGACCAACTGGTGGCCCGCTCGGACGAGGGCATGACCATCGGCACGCCGATCGCGACGCTCCTCGACGGACGGGACGCCATGCTCGCGGTCGGCATGGACGGCGCGCCGCTGCCGTTCACGCACGGCTTCCCGGTCCGGATGCTGACCCCCGGCTTGTACGGGTACGCCGGCGCGTGCAAGTGGGTCACCGAGCTGGAGGTGACCACGTTCGACGCCTTCGACGCGTACTGGGTGCGGCGGGGGTGGGCGCGGGAGGCGCCGGTGAAGACGGCGTCCCGGATCGACCGGCCCGCGCCGTTCGCCAGGCCTCCCGCCGGACGGGTCACCGTGGCAGGGGTGGCCTGGGCGCAGCACCGGGGCGTCGCGGCGGTGGAGGTCTCGGTGGACGGTGGCCCGTGGCGGGCCGCCGAGCTGCTGCCCACCGCCTCGGTCGACACCTGGGTCCAGTGGCGGTACGCGTGGACCGCTCCGCCGGGCCCGCACAGCCTGCGGGTACGCGCCACCGACGGCACCGGCGCGGTGCAGCCCGAGCAGCGCCGTCCCCCGTTCCCCGACGGCGCCACCGGCCACCACACCATCACCGTGACGGTGAAAGGAGGGGCCCCCGCTTAACGCCTGGGGTAGAGGAGGGGGCCCCGCTTAACACCTCTGGTCGGCTAACCGGTGACGGTGACCAGGGCCTCGCCCAGCTCAGCGGGGGTGTCGAACTCCTCGGCCGGCAACGTCCGGAGCGCCTGGAGCGCCTCGGTGCTGGCACCGTTCTCCTGCCCCCAGCGGACCAGGTCCTCCCGGGAGACCGGATAGTCGAGCCCGGCCAGGAACTCCTGCAACTGCGCGCCGGTGACGGTCATGCCGCGCGGCTACCCGCTGCCCGGCAAGCCATGCCCGTACGGCTGCGGTTTGCCCCGGCGGGTCCCGGGTAGCCGCCCCCATGCTCGTACAGCGGCTCGGCGCGCCGAGCGACTTCGACCCGTTGCTGGAACGCGTTCGGGACGCCCGGATCGTGATGATCGGCGAGGCGACGCACGGCAGCTACGACTACTACCGGCTGCGGGAGCAGTTGACCCGACGGCTCATCGCCGAGCAGGGCTTCGACTTCGTCGCGGTGGAGGGGGACTGGCCGGACTGCGACCGGGTGCACCGTTCGGTGGTGGGCGCGCCGGGCGGGGCGGCGGACCCGCTGACCGCGCTGGAACGGTTCGAACGCTGGCCCACCTGGATGTGGGCGAACGCCGAGGTGGCCCGGTTCTGCCGCTGGCTGCGGGCCTGGAACCTGGACCGCGCCGAGGGCGGACGCGCCGGCTTCCACGGACTCGACGTCTACTCGCTGTGGGAGTCGATGCAGGCCATCTTCGACTATCTGGGCGAGGAGGACCCGGCCTCGCTGGAGGCGGCCCAGGAGGCCTACCGCTGCTTCGAGCCCTACGGCAAGCAGGTCGAGGAGTACGGGATGGCCAGCCGGTTCGTCTCCGCCAGGTGCGAGGAGGAGGTGGTGCGGCTGTTGGCGCGTACCCGGGAACAGGCCGCCGCGGACGGCCCGGACCGCTTCGCGGCCTGGCAGAACGCGGAGGTGGTGGCCGGCGCGGAGCGCTACTACCGGGCGATGGTCGGCGGCGGACCGGAGTCCTGGAACGTCCGCGACGTGCACATGGCCGACACGCTGGACCGGTTGCTCGACCGCTACGGGCCCGACGCGCGGGGCGTCGTGTGGGCGCACAACACGCACGTCGGCGACGCGCGTGCCACCGAGATGGCGGCGGACGGCATGGTCAACATCGGGCAGCTCGCCCGGGATCGGCACGGCCGGGACGCGGTGGCGCTGATCGGCCTCGGCGGTTACCGCGGGACGGTGATCGCCGCGCCGCGCTGGGGCTCCCCGGCGGAGACGATGGTGGTGCCGCCGGCCCGGGACGGGTCGCTGGAGCACCTGTTGCACGAGCTGATGCCGGACCGGGCGGTGCTGGTCTTCGGCGGTCCGGACGAGCCGGACTGGGTGACCGGCGAGGTGGACCACCGGGCCGTCGGCGTGGTGTACGACCCGAGCTTCGAGTCGTGGGGCAACTACGTGCCGACCCGGCTGGGGGAGCGGTACGACGCGTTCCTCTGGTGCGACGAGACGACCGCCCTGCACCCGTTGCCGGCGCTGGTGACGCCCGGCGAGATGGAGACGTACCCGGCCGGGGTGTGAGGTGGGTGGTTTGGCGGGGCCCCCTGTTATGCGCCAGGCGTTAACAGGGGGCCCCGCCTTTCACTTCACCTGCGCGGGCTCGCGCGCGGCGAGGTGGGCGCGGAGGCCCTCGCCCTCCACGTCCACGTTGGGCAGGATCCTGTTCAGCCAGCGGGGCAGCCACCAGGCGGCGTTGTTCAGCAGCGACATCACCGCCGGCACGATGGTCATCCGGACCACGAACGCGTCGATGGCGACACCGATCGCGAGCGCGAAGCCCATCGACTTGATGATCGGGTCGTCCAGGAAGACGAAGCCGCCGAACACCGAGATCATGATGAGCGCCGCCGCGGTGACCACGCGGGCGCCGTGGCCCATGCCGTTGATGGTGGCCTGGCGGGCGGTGTCCCCGTGCACGAAGTCCTCCCGCATCCGGGAGACCAGGAAGACCTCGTAGTCCATGGCCAGGCCGAACAGGATGCCGATGAGCAGGATCGGCAGGAAGCTGACCAGCGGGGCCGGCGTGTCCACGCCGAGCAGGCCGGCCAGGTGGCCCTGCTGGAACACCGCGACAGTGATGCCGAACGTGGCGGCCACGGTGAGCAGGAAGCCCAGCGCGGCCTTGACCGGCACCAGAATCGACCGGAACACCAGCATCAGCAGCAGCACGGAGAGGCCGACCACCAGCAGCAGGTAGACCGGGAGCGCGTCGGACAGCTTCTCCGACACGTCGATGCCGATCGCGGTGACGCCGGTGAGCAGGACCTCGGCGTTGCCGATGCCGCCGACCTGCCGGCGGATGTCGTGCACCAGCTCCTCGGTCTTCTCGTCGGTCGGCCCGGTCTTCGGGATGACGCCGAGCAGCGCGGTGCGGCCGGACGGGTCGAGCTGCGGCGGGGCCACCGCCAGCACCCCGTCGGTCTTCTGGATCAGCGCGGCGACCTGCGGCACGGCGGCCTGGGTGGCCTGCGGCGAGTCGGCGGTGACGACGACCGCGAGCCGGCCGGTGAAGCCGGGGCCGAAGCCCTCGCGGATGAGGTCGTTGCTGACCCGGGCCGGGGTGCCCTCGGCGGCGGTGGAGGCGTCCGGCAGCGCCAGGCGCATGTCCTGGGACGGGATGGCGAGCAGGCCGAGGCCGAGCAGGCCGACCAGGATCACCGGGATGCGGAACCGGGTCACCCAGTGCGCCCAGCGGAACCCGAAGCCGGAGCGGTCCTCCGAGCCGGTGCCCGGGTCGGCGACCGCCTCCCGGTTGCGCAGCTTGCGCGGCAGCACCTTGCGGCCGGCGAAGCCGAGCAGCGCCGGGGCCAGCGTGATCGCCACCAGCACGGCCACGGTGACGGTGCCGGCGGCGGCCAGGCCCATCACGGTGAGGAACGGGATGCCCACCACGGCCAGTCCGGCCAGCGCCACCACCACCGTCGCGCCGGCGAAGACCACGGCGGAGCCGGCGGTGCCGACCGCGCGGCCGACCGCCTCCTCGGGGGAGAGCCCGTCGAGCAGGTTCTGCCGGTGCCGGGAGGTGATGAACAGCGAGTAGTCGATGCCGACCGCGAGCCCGAGCATCAGCGCCAGGATCGGCGCCGTGCTGGTCAGCTCGACCGTGCCGCTGAGCGCGAACAGGCCGGCCATGCCGACGCCGACGCCGATCAGCGCGTTCAGCATGGTCATCCCGGCCGCCACCAGGGAGCCGAACGTGATGACCAGGACGATCGCCGCGACCAGCACGCCGAGCGCCTCGGTGGAGCCGACCTCCGGCTCGCCGTTGAGCACCTCGCCGCCGGGCGCGATCTGCCAGCCCTGCGTCGCGGCCTGCTGACCGACCTTCTCGTACGCGTCGCGCTGCTCGGTGGTGACGTCGTCGGCGCGGCCGGCGAACTGCACCTGGATCAGCGCGTACCGGCCGTCCGGGGTGAGCGCCTGCGCCTGGTAGGGGTCGATCGCGCCGACCACGCCGGGCAGCGTGGCCGCCTCCTGGGTGACCTGCTTGACCACCGCCTGGCCGGCCGGCGTGGTGAGCGCGCCGTCCTGCGGCGCCTTGACCGCGATGGTGCCGGTGGCGCCGCTGGCCGCCGGGAACCGGTCGGCGAGGAGGTCGATCGCCTTCTGCGACTCGGTGCCGGGCATGGTGAAGTTGCTCGCCGTCGGGCCGCGCAGCGTGGCCGCGGCCAGACCGAGACCGACGAGTACGACGAGCCAGACGACGGCGACGAGTCGCCGCCGGCGCAGGGATGCCCGGCCGAGCCGGTACAGCAGGGTCGCCATGGACCTTCCTTCGTCCTCGGGATTGCGACAGTGGGATCAGGTGGTGGGTTCGAGCGCGCGGTGCGCCACGGCGAGCAGCGCGGGTCGCAGCTCCTCGTCGGGGATGTCCAGGAACTCGCCGCAGGTCTCGGCGATGCCGGCCAGGACGACGAGCGCCGCGATGCGGGCCGGCGGGCGGTCGGAGAAGCCGGCGAACGCGGCGATCAGCCGTTCGGAGATCTGTTGGATGTGCGCGAACGCCGGCTGCTGGAGCAGGTCGGGGAACTCGCCGCGGAGCAGCGCGATCTCCCGGCGGAACCGGACCGCCAGGTCGACGAAGCCCTCGGCGGCGACGCGTTGGGCCTCGGCGCCGGTGAGGTCGGCGAGCCGGGCGTCGAGTTGCTCCAGCACCGCGATGGCGGGCGCCATCAGCTCGCAGAGCAGGGTGTCCTTGCTGGCGAAGTGGTAGAGCACGGTGGCCTTGGAGCAGCCCACCTCGCGGGCGATGTCCTGCAGCGAGGTGCCCTTGTAACCGGTGACGGCGAACCGACGGGCCGCCGCGGAGAGCAGCTCGTCGTGGGTGGCCGGGGTAGCGCGCGCCATGCCCTCCAGCATGCCTGACCGATCGGTCAGCACCTGACCGATCGGTCAGATGGATTGCGTGGGCTTCGCCACAGACTGCTCCCGGTCGTACGCCTCCCGGGCCGCGCTGATCGCCTCGCGGTGCCGTTCCGCCCAGCGGGTGAGCGCGACGAGCGACTCGTACAGCTCGCGGGCCATCGGGGTGGCGGTGTACTCGACCTTCGGCGGCACGGTGGCGTGCACGCGCCGGACCAGCAGGCCGTCGCGCTCCAGGTTGCGCAGGGTCAGCGTGAGCATCCGCCGGCTGATCCCCTCCACCCGCCGCTCCAGCTCGGTGAAACGGACCGGCCCGGTCGAGGCGGCGATCAGGATGCCGATGCTCCACTTCCCGCCGACCCGGTCCAGCGCCTCCCGCACCGTGCAGGCCCGCGCCTGCTCCGCCGCGCCGGGCACACACCGGTCCGCCTGTTCCTCACGCACGGACTCATCGTCACAGGCCGAGGGCCCGGTGACAAAGCCCGCCGGGCGGGCGGCGCCCCGCGGCGAAACGGACGTACGGTCGGGAATCCACCGGCAGAGGGAGGGACCGTGACGTATCCGCCGCCGCGCTACACCGGGGACCGGGGCGAGAGTCGGGCCCGGCCCCGCACTTCCACGCGCCCCGGGAGGGCTACTTCGAAGGGCTGCGAGACCTCGCCGACCGCAGCGAGGAGGAACGGGCGGAGTTCTTCCTGCGACACGACACGTTCTGGGTGTGACCGCCGGTGACCGTGTCGGGGTTGCCGCGGCGCGCCGGGGCCGGGAAGGTGGGCGGATGGGCGCCGCTGACGAGACCCGGGACGGGGTTCCGCTGACCAACCTGGACCAGCCGCTGTTCGACGGCGCCGGCGCGACCAAACGCGACCTGGTCGACTACCTCGACGCGGTGCACGGCCGGATCCTGCCGGAGCTGCGCGACCGGCCGCTGTCGGTGCTGCGGGTCCGGCCCGGCCAGGAGCCGTTCATGCAGAAGAACCTGCCGAAGTACACGCCGGACTGGGTGCGCCGCACCGAGGTCTGGGCGGAGGCGTCGCACCGGCGCATCTCGTACGCGCTCTGCGACGACCGGCGGACGCTGCTCTGGTTCGCCAACCAGCGGGCGGTGGAGTATCACGCCACACTGGCCCGCGCCGGGCAGCCGGAACACCCGACCCACCTGGTGCTCGACCTGGACCCGCCGGAAGGCGACTCGTTCGGCGCGGCGGTGCGCGTGGCGCTGCTGGTGCGGCAGGCGCTCACCGACGCCGGGCTGGCCGGCGCGGTCAAGACCAGCGGGGCGAAGGGCCTGCACGTGATCGTGCCGGTGGCGTCGCCGACCACGGCCGAGGAGGCCGCCGCCGCGACCCGGGCGCTCGCGGCCCGCGCCGAACGGCTCGACCCGGCGCTGGCCACCACCGCGTTCATCGTGGCCGACCGGGGCGGCCGGGTCTTCGTCGACTCCACCCGGGCGTACGGGGCGACGGTGGTGGCCGCGTACAGCCCCCGGATCAGGCCCGGCACGCCGGTGTCGTACCCGGTCGGCTGGGCCGACCTGGAGTCGGCGACCCCGGCCGACTTCACCGTGCGGACCGTGCCCGCGCTGCTGGGGGAGCGGGACCCGTGGGCGGAGGCGCTGCCCGATCCGCAGTCGCTGCCGGCGGAGCTGGTCGAGGAGGGCCGCGGCATCCCGGTGGCCCGGGTGCAGGCGATGCACGAGGGCAAGCGGCGGGCGAGGGCGCGTCGCGAGGCCGGCTGAGCCGACGCGAAAGCCCGGGCACGAGCCGCACACCGATGAGGTTTCCGCGCAGCTCCCGTCTGGATGTATGAGACGACCGACGAGAGGCTGGCATGATGCGGAAACTGACCTTTGCCATGAATGTGACCTTGGACGGCTACATCGCCGCGCCCGGCGACGACCTCGGCTGGAGTGGGGGTGAGGGTGAGGGACCGGACTCGTCGTCGAGCGACGAGCTGTTCCAGTGGTGGTCCGACCGGGTGGCCGCGACGGGCCTGGCGCTGTATGGGCGCAAGGTGTGGGAGGCGATGAGTTCCTGGCCGACCGCCGACCAGCGGCCCGACGCGACCCGGGCGGAGGTCGAGTTCGCCCGCCGCTGGCGGGACATGCCGAAGGTGGTCTTCTCCTCGACGGTCGACAAGGTCGACTGGAACACCCGCCTGGTGACCGGCGACGCGGTCGCCGAGATCACCCGGCTCAAGGCCGAGGACGGCGGCTCGATGGACATCGTCGGCGCCACGCTCGCCGGGGCGGCCATGCGCGCCGGGCTGATCGACGAGTACGTGCTGGTCACCCACCCGGTGCTGGTGGGCGGCGGCACACCGTTCTTCGCGGCCCTGGACGGCTGGGTGAACCTGAACCTGGTGGAGACGCGGACGTTTCCCGGCGGCATGTTGCTGGCCCGATACGAGACGAGGCGATGAGCGCGGGCCGGATGCTCGGCTCGTGCGGCCAGGTCGAAACTCTTCCTGACGTTCTTCGGGCATCGAGCTGCCCCCGCCGGCAGCCCGGCGGGGGCAGGTCTGATCACAGTGTCGGAGGCAGGTCCAGCCATGGTTTGTCGGTGGCGTCGAATCCGGTGAGTTCGGCGATCTTCCCGTCGACGACGTGCAGGACCGCGATGGTGAACAACCGGTGCTCCGGGTGGTCGGGGGCGCGGAGGTACAGCGCGGCGGCGGGCATGCGGTTGACCGTCGTGGCGATAGCGCGCCAGTCGTCGTAGCCGGGCTCGAAGAGCCCGTTGGAGGCCCAGCCGTCCACCGCGTCCCTGGCCGTGACGGCCGAGGTGCCCGCCTCGGGCAGCATCACGAAGCGCAGGTCGTCGCGGAGCAGGGACATCAGCCCGTCGAGGTCGTTGCGCTCATGGGCGTCGATGTAAGACTTCACCACGCCGCGCTCGTCGTTCGACAGCTCGTGGGCGGCCGGGCTCCGCCAGTCGAGGCGGCGGCCCGGCAGTTGCTCGCGCATCGTCACGCGCGCCCGCTGCAGCGCGCTGGTCACCGATGCGATGGTCAGATCGAGTGCGTCGGCGGCCTTCGACGCCGGCCAGCCGACGACGTCGCGCAGGATGAACACCGCCCGCTGCCGCGGCGGCAGGTGCTGGACGGCGACGATGAACGCCAGCTCGATGGTCTCCCGCGCCACCACCGATTCCTGCGGGTCCTCGGGGAGCATCCGGTCGGGGTACGGCTGCAGATACAGCACCTCGGAGCAGCCCGGCAGCCCGGACGGTACGGGTGTGCGGTCATTGCGCTTCGCCAGGAAGTCAAGGCAGACGTTCGTCGCGATCCGGTACAGCCAGGTCCGCAGCGCGGCGTGGCCCCTGAACGACTCCCGCTTGTTCCACGCTCGCAGGAACGTCTCCTGCGTCATGTCCTGGGCGTCCTGGTAGTTCGCAAGCATCCGGTAGCAGTGCACCTGCAGCTCACGCCGGTGGCGCTCCGTGATGAGCGCGAACCGCGCCGGATCGCCCGAGCGGGCCAACGCGATGAACGAGGCCTCGTCAGTGCCCAGCGGTCTCACGTCGGTCATGGTCACCAATCCTTCCACCGGTGCGAGGGAGCTACCGGAACCGACGACCCGACGGAAGAATTCTGATCGGTGACGCCGTGGCGACAGGAGTGATCCGAAGCCTGGGCGGGCTGCGGTCGTACCGCCGGTCAACGCGAGGATGCCCCCGGCCGCTGGGCCGGGGGCATCCTCGAACGTCTACTCGAACGCGAATCTGGCTTCCACGATCAGTGATCGGACCGTCGGGACTCGCGTTTGCAGTTTTGTGATGTGCCCCCGGCAGGATTCGAACCTGCGCCCCCGCCTCCGGAGGGTGACGTCCCACCTCGCGTAGAGCGGTCGTTGAGCTGGGTGGACGCCATCCGGGCTCGATGAGCGTGAGCTACTTGGGCACATATTAGGCACAGGTGCAGGTACGGCGGGCCGTGCTGGGTCGCGCTAGGGGGAGGGCTTGAGAGGAAGGTTTGGTAAGTCTGTCGACGTCCGTCACTTCAGGCGCTCGTTTGCGCGCTACCTTGACGGCTTGCCATCGTGGCGACTCGCCGTTGTCAGACGCGGGCCCCAGGGTCGTCAGACGCTTCGCCCAGCATCAAGACGAGCGCCTGTTGCCGTCCTGCAAAGAATTGCCACAGACTGCGATATTGACAAATGTGCATTAGGATGTTAGCTGCTCCATCGACTTGAATAGTCCTTCAAATCGGTTCTGTGTGGCGGTCCTTTTTCAGGCGGTTTAGGGAATTTATTCCATTCATAACTTGCGCCTGAATTGTCGCCCAAATTCATGGCGCAAGCGCCCCCTCGCGGACCGAGGTAAGAGGTAGGATGATGCGGAGCGATTCAACTATTCACACCCCGGGGAGTAGCTTTGCGAAGACGAGCAGTGGCCATCGCCGCCACGATCACTACCGCCGCCTCACTGGCGATGGCCAGCCCAGCCTTGGCTGATTTCACGACTAATATGAAAAATGCTAACGGCAAGTGCTTAAGCCTCTCCGGTGGCGTCTTCGCGAACAATACCAAAGCAGTTCAATGGACTTGCGGTGGCGGCTTGGACCAGTTATGGAGCGATATTGACGAAGGCAATCCCAATGATGGCCTATACTATGAACTGAACCCTAGCTTCTATCCCACTAAGTGCCTTGGGGTGGCGGCGGACTCCACGGCCACAAACGCACAAATTGTCATTTATGACTGCATTGGAGTGTCCAACCAGCGCTGGAGGAAGGAGAGCACGAGCCGGCCGGGTTATTACAGGTACAAGAACCTGAGGTCAGGCTACTACCTTTCGGTTTCGGGCGGGAATACTGGGACCAATGTTAGCATTGTGCAATGGCCGTGGAATGGCGGAAACGACCAGCACTGGAAATACCTTTCCTGAGAGTCGACAGTAGTTCTACCCCTGCATGTTCTGGCGACATCCTCGGGTTTCGGCCTGTCGATCTTGAGGCGGCCATCGCGTGTTTTCATGGGTTCCGGCGGATAGCCGGAAGGCACGCGGTGGCCGTTCGCCAATATGTGACGGAGGGCCTTGCGCCATAGAAGGCGCAAGGCCTCGTTTTCTGTTGCGGCAACACGCATAAGACGTGGGATTATCTAGTAGGCCATGCATTCCATGCGTCCGAAAGGATGTCGGTGAGCTTGGACCTTGTGGGGGCCCATCGAAGGAGGGCTTGAGCGCGGCTGATGTTTGCGATCAGGTTTGGCGGCTCCGGCTTGGGTGGCTGGCGATGGACGGTTACCGGATGGCCGGTGATCTGCTCGGCGGTGGCTACCACGGCGGCCATGCGCGTTCCAGTGCCGGAGCCGAGGTTGATGGTCGAGCAGGCGCCGGGGGCGCAGGCGGCGAGGCTTTGCCGGATGGCAGTAGCGACGTCGGCGACGTGGACGAAGTCTCGGACTGCCAATCCATCGCCGTTGAGGGTGACGTGGTCGAGCTGGCCGGTGATCGCACGGAAGATGTTCGGGATGATCCGTGTTCGGTCGGTGTCGGTGACCCCGTCGACGGCTCCGGCGATGTTGAAGGGGCGCACGATGATTGCCCCGATTGCCCCGGTCGCCGCATAGGCAGCGACCATGTTCTCAGCGGCGACCTTCGAAGCCGCGTATGGGTTCTCGGGGTGCGGGGGGAGGTCTTCGGAGAGCGCGCCGTGGTGCTGCGACCCGTAGACGATATTGGTGGAGGCGAAGACCATGGCTGGTGGAGCGGCGGTCGTCCGCTCCGCGTCAAGAGCCATGAGTAGGTTCAGGGTGCCTATCTCGTTGACGTCGAAGTAGCTCAGCGGGTCGGCGAACGAGTCCCGGCCGCTGGTCAACGCGGCCAGGTGGACGACTCCGTCATAGCCGCCTTCCTCGACGATCTGGGCGACCCGTGCGCGGTCTCGGATGTCTCCCGTCACGATCGTGACGTCTCGGGGCGGGTGGCGGTCACCGCGGCCCCGGCTGATGACGGTGACCCGGTGCCCGCTGGCGAGCAGATCGCGGGTGACGGCGCGGCCGAGAAATCCCAGTCCACCGGTTACGAGTACGTGCACCTCAGCCTCTCCCCAGGATCGTGCGGCGGTGCTCCCACGCGAGCTGGATGCAGCCGGCCGCCGCCGGAGCCAGCCGCCCGCTGGCGGTCAGTTCATCGATGGTGTGACGGGTGAATGGCAGTGCCGACGTGGGCCGCACCCGCCCCGTCTTCACCACGGTCCCCTCATCGTTGGCGCTGACCATGTCGGCGAATAGGCGGTCATAGGTGGGGCCATCGAACACCGCCACGGTCAAGATTTCGCCCCAGAGCGTGAGCGCGTCGAGCGCGGCGCCCAGGCAGAAGACTCGTATCCCACCCGCCGCGTAGGCGCTTTGGAAGGATGCCAGCGGCTCGGCGGTGTAGTCCGCCGGCTCACCGTCGCCGCCGTGCTCGGCCGTGCCGAGAAATTCCTCGCTGTACTCCCGCATCATGTTGCGCCACAGATCGAAGTCCGCCGCCAGGGCGGCAGGCAGGACGCTCGACGGTTGGAAGACACCCGCCGGCATGATGTGCAGCATTCCCCCGGCCACGGCTACATTGCCGGCCGCCCGGTTGTGCAGCACGAAGGACACTCCATCGTCGTCCACTCGCAGGGTGAGCGTGTCGGTTGACGGTGCTGTCGGCCGCCGGCTCGGTGCGAACGGGTCACCGACAAGCCGCCGAAAACTCAGGTTCCGCCAGGATGCCGGCAGGATGCCGCTCCCGTCGCCGGCAACGTGGTACATCGCCATCTCGTGCGCGAGTGCTTCCGAGACATCGACGCCCCCGAAGTATGTGCCGGTAGTGAAGGTGAGTGCTCGGTCGGGCTGGCTCCAGTCGACTCCCGCGAGGTGCCAGGCGAGCCGGTTCTCAAAGAGCCGGGGCTGTTCGACGTCGCGCAGAGCGAGGCTGTAGCGCTGGTGGCGCCGTCCGTCCGACGCCAACGGTCGTACGCAGGCTGATGCGTCTTCGGTACCGGTGACGACGGGGGCGGTTCCTTCCGGCGCCAGACCGATGCCGAACTGCGTCAACTCGATGGGGGTCAACGGCCTCCATTCCGGTGGCGCGATCAGGCCAGTGTCGCCTACGCGATCCTTCGCGTCGTAGAGCCGCGCTGCCTCCCGCGCGAGCTGCACCCGATGGATGTTCAACTTCCGGCGGACAGCCCGCCACTCTTCCTGGCTTTCCTCGGCGTGCGGGTGAGGCTCGGGTCCCTGGTGGATCGTGAAACCTCCGGAGTCGTTCTCGGGACTGTCGCGTTGCTGCGGCGTGACGCGCTGCCGGGTCAGGCCGAGATCCTGCACCGATACGCCGAAGTGCTCGGCGAGAAGCTGCCGGTAGAGCGCTGACGGGAACGTGATTCCCCGCTCCCACCTGCTCACCTGGTTGGCGGTGATGGCCAGCCGCTTCCCGCGCCCCGCCCCAAGGCGATTCAGCCCGTCCGCCACGTCTTGCTGAGTCTCACCCGCCGCGTCGCGGAGGTTGTAGAGCGTGAAATTCGGGGTGGCATCTCTGGCACGAGCAGGCACGGGCGGCCCTCCTTTGCTGGCGTAGGCGCCGGGAGATGCGCACCACCCGTGCCTAGTTGATGCCTAGTGAACGGCGCTTACTCGCCTTTTGAACGGCGTTCGGATGCGCGCCTGGAGCTGGTGTCCTTATCGCCATGACCGACATCCACCGCGATTCGCTCGACCGCATCCGCGAGCCGCCGCACCTCGGCGTGGAGCTGATCCAGCCGCGCGAGTACCAACGAGGAACTGTCCACCCGTCCTGCCTTCCCGCTGCCGCCCGGGGGAGTGCCCCCGGTCAGCACGGCACGGAGGTAGTCGTCCGGCCAGCCAAGAGCCTGAGAGATCGCGGCGAGCGTGCGAGCAGACCGCTTCCGAGTCGCGGTCGCGTATTGCAGCTCACGCAGGGTTGCAACCGAAACCTTCGATCGCTCGGCCAACTCCTGTTGGGTCATCGGCAACTCGGTCATCCGGCTGTTCATGGCACTGGCTACCGCCTGCCAATCCTCCACCGACTGCCTCCCTGTCTGACTGCCTGATCCGCTGATCCTAGTTCCTCCACCCTCGTTGACACCGCACAACATCAGCGCTAATTTTAGCGCTGAAATCAGCTACACCGCCGGTTGGTGTCGGGGAAGGCAGCGCTTCGCGGCGCTGCGCGCCTACGAGCCACCCGCGCACTTGGTCATTGAGAACTGAACAGCAGAAGCGCCGCGTGGATCCGTCTGCGGCATCCCTGCCTTGAGCCATACGTGGCCGACCTCGGTGACTTCCCGAGCGAGCGGGGCGAGCGGGCCGGATCTCGGCACGCGGCTTCGGCTTCTGCAACTTGCACAAACGTCCCGGATGTGGCCGCCCGGCTGACGCACAAACACGGCAACCACATCCCCCTACTTCAACAACTTCTCCGGAGGTTTCCTGTGAGGAAGCACTTTGTCGCCGTGGCCACCGTGCCGACCGCCGCCGACCTGGCCGCGATCGACACGGAGTGGCCGCTGATCGCCGCCGAGCTGGACGTGCTCGACGCCGAGATCACGATGCTCTACGCCGAGGACCACGGCGGACCCTCGCCGCTGGACTGGCGGCGGCTGCGCCGGGCCGAGGCCCGCGTCACCCGCGCCGCCGCCGACCTGATCGCCCGCACCGACCCGCACCGCGCGGCCTGATGTCCCGAATCCGCGCCACCTACTGGGATCCGGACGGGGCGCGGTACGGCATCCCCACCTACTGGTGGCGCGGCGCCCCGCCCGGCTACGCCACCCGCCGCCAACTGACCGCCGCCGGCCTACGCCCCGGCGGGCAGCCGATCGCCGCCCAGGTGCTCTGGCGCGGCGTCGGCGGCACCCGCACCGCCTACCTGTACCGGCTGGACCTGGCCCGACCGAAGCGCACCGCCACCCCCGCCCAGCGCGCCGCCATCGGCAAGGCGCTGACCGCCCGCCGTACCTGCCCGACCTGCGCCACGGTGCGGCCCTACTTCATCCCGCGCTCGCTGGGCGAATGCCTCGCGTGCGCCTACCCCCTGGAGGACGCAGCATGACCGCCCCGACCATCAACGGCACCAAGTACCCCCAGTCCATCGACGACCTGATGCCGTCCGCCCGGAAGTTGGCCGCCAAGCTCGACGCGATCCCGTCGCGGAACAAGCTGATGAGTGAGTTCCGCATCGGCGCACCGAAGGCGACCGACCTGCGCTCACGGCTGATGGAGGAAGACCTCCGCCGTCAGCTCGCCGACCAGTTCGGCTACACCCCGCCGGAGCGGGCCGACGAGGCTGCGGCGGTCGTGTTCGACCACGCCGAGCCGATCGGTCCGGACCCGCTGCCGGCCCCGGTGGTCGAGCCGGACCCGGCAACCGACCGGGCCGAAGAGCTGCGCACGGCGATGATCCTGCGTGGAGCACTCCTGACGCCCCGCACGGACCCGGCGGACACCCGCCCGCCGCCGACCACCGAGCCGGACCCGGCGCCCGCACCGGAGATTACCCCGACCGCGCCGCCGGCCCAGCCCACCACGGTCGGTCACCCGGACACGCCCACGTCGCCGACGCCCGCCCGCCGGGCGGTGGCGTGGCCGGTGGTGCTGCTGGCCCTGCCGGCGTTCGTCGCGATCTGGTCCGGGTGGGTCGGCCTCGGCGGACTCACCGGGTTCGGCATCGTGCACCCGCTGCCGGGCATCTGGGACAGCTTCTCCATCAACTCCGCGATCACCCTCCCGATCGGGGTCGAGACGTACGGCGCGTACGCGCTCTACGTGTGGCTCTCCGGGCGGGTGCCCGCCCCGGCGCTGCGCTTCGCGAAGTGGTCCGCCCTCGGCTCCCTCGCGGTCGGCGCGCTCGGCCAGGTCGCCTACCACCTGTTGGAAGCCGCCGGCGTGACCTCGGCCCCGTGGTGGATCACCACCGCTGTGGCGTGCCTGCCGGTCGCGGTGCTCGGCATGGGCGCCGCGCTGGCGCACCTCGTGCGAGAGGGCCGCTGACATGGGCAAGCGCAAGGCCACCGAGCAGGACATGGCGAACATCGTCGCGGAATGGGCCGTACGGCAGATCCACAACACCGACGCATCGCGCGCCGCGTTCCGGAACCTCTCGCCCGAAGTGCAAGGCCAGATCCACGGATGGGCCGCCGACGAGCGGCAGCGCCGCGCGGACGGCATCACCCTCACCGACTGATTTCGCCCGGCGGCACGGCCCCTGGCTACCAACCTGCGCCGTGCCGCCGGCCCCCCTGCCGATCTCCTGACCGTTGGAGGAACCCCCATCATGACTGCCCCCGATGACGACCGCTTCGACTGGCACGCCGCAGAAGCAGACCTGACCGACCCGAGGACCGCCGGCCCGGACGCCGAGGTGGTCGACCTGGACGACGCCCGCGCCCGCCGCACGCCCCGGCCCCGCCCGCCGGCCGACAACGACGACGACGCCCAGGGCGACGGCGAGCAGGACGGCGACGCCGAGAGCGTGGACGACGGCCCCGACCGCGACGGCGGACCGGTCGACACCGCCGAGGACATCCCCCGGGAGGTGCTGGCCCGGCAGCGGGACCGCCGGCCGATCCTGGCCGACTGGGCACGTTCCTGGCGTGCCCTACGCGCCGCCGCCCGGCATCAGCTCAAGGACGCCGGCTACGTCACCGCCTACCACGCGGTGCGCCTGCCGAAATACGCGGCGAAGACCGCCGTCTACGCGCCGTTGGGCCTGTTCCGCGGCTTCGGCCGGGCGCTGCACTGAGCCAGCGCCGAGGAAGGCAACTGGCACCTGCGGCAGGCCGCCGCGAACAAGGGCGACGCCGACACGTGGATGAAGCTCGACGCCCGCCGGCAGCGCCAAACCGTCTGGCGGTGGTGGGTCCTCGCCGCCTCGGCCGGCGCGATGGCGGCCGGCGCGATCGTGCTGGCCCTCGGCCCGTCGTGGTGGCGCTACGCCGCTCTGGCGGCGGTGGTGCCGCTGCTGGCCACGCTCGGACGGCCGGCGGACAAGCCGCTGACCGACCGGGTGACCGAGGGCGCCCGCTACCGCAAGCTCACCGCCGACCTCGTGCGCCGGGCGCTCACCTCGCTGCAACTGCCGGCCATCAACTCGGCGGTCGCCAAGGATCCGAAGGCGATCAGCTTCCCGGTGGACATCCACCGCGACGGCCCCGGACACCTGGCCGTGGTCGACCTGCCCTACGGGGTGGAGGCGTCCGAGGTGGTCGCGCGCCGGGGCAAGCTCGCCTCGGCGATGCGCCTCCCGCTGGATCAGGTGTGGCCGGAACCGGCCGCCGGGCACACGGGCCGGCTGGCGCTGTGGGTCGGCTACGAACCGGCGTCGCAGATGAAGCAACCGCCGTGGCCGCTGCTGTCCGCTGGCGCGAAGGCGGACGTGTTCAAGGCGTTCCCGTTCGCCACCACCCCTCGCCTCGACACCGTGGCGGTGGACCTGATGTTCCGCAACTTCCTCTTCGGCGGACAGCCGGGCAGCGGGAAGACGTTCGCGTTGCGGGATCTGATCCTGGCCTCCGCCCTCGACGCCCGCGCCGAGATCCGAGGCTACGAGTTGAAGGGTGTCGGGGACTTCGCCGTGCTGGAGCCGGTGATGGCGGAGTACGGCAACGGCTTCGATGACGACACCCTCGCGCGCTGCTTCGCGTTCATCGAGTGGCTGTATGAGGAGTGCCGCCGCCGCTCGAAGCGCATCGAGCACTACGCCCGGTTGGGCAAGGCCCCGGAGAACAAGGTGACGCCCGAGCTGGCGTCGCTCAAGGGGTCCGGGCTTCACCCGCTGGTCGCGTGGTTCGATGAGCTGCAAGAGCTGATGACCAGCAAGTACGGCAAGGACGCCGGGGAACTCCTGGAAAAGGTCATCAAGCTCGGCCGGGCGCTGGGCGTGATCATCATGATCGGCACGCAGATCCCCGACAAGGACAGCCTGCCCACCGGCATCACCCGCAACGTCAACAGCCGCTTCTGCCTCAGCGTCGCCGACCAGACCGCGAACGACATGATCCTCGGGACCTCGGCCTACAAGAACGGCTACCGGGCGACGGTGTTTCAGCCGGTGATCGAGGCCGGGTGGGGCATCCTGCGCGGGTTCGGGCCGAAGGCGTCGGC